>JAZNLG010000089.1:0-11725 GCA_045578965.1 Lachnospiraceae bacterium
TTTATGAATGCGGGCGGATACGTAACCGGAAGCCAGTTAATGGGGCTTGGTGAATATTATGCAAAGGCAATTCATGATACATACGGCGATGACTTTGACGTATTGTTCGGACCTGCCTACAAAGGTATTCCCATCAGTGTCGTAACAGCAATTGCATACAGCAAATTATACGGCAAAGAGGTTCGCTATTGTTCAGATCGTAAAGAAGAGAAGGACCACGGTGCAGATAAGGGAAGTTTCCTCGGCAGCAAATTACAGGATGGCGACAGAGTTATTATGATTGAAGATGTTACTACATCCGGTAAGTCCATGGAAGAAACCGTTCCCAAAGTAAAAGGTGCGGCGAATGTAGAAATCGTAGGATTGATGGTATCTTTGAACCGTATGGAAAAAGGCTTAAATTCTGATAAGTGTGCGTTGGACGAAGTGAAGGAAACCTACGGATTCCCTACCGCAGCCATCGTTGATATGAGCGATGTGGTGGAACATCTGTATAACAAACCTTACAAGGGAGAAGTATATATTGATGACACCTTAAAAGCAGCAATTGATGCATATTATGAGCAGTATGGAGCAAAATGAAAAGAAGACAACCATATAAATTTACAATAAAAAAGATTTCACCATGGAGCGTTATGTCAACCATATTGGGGCTGATTACGATCATTTCCATGGTACTGGCAATTATTTTTACATTCAAAAATCAGGGCGAAGCGCGGGTAGGATACGGACTGACCGCTATTCTTGCTTTGATTTTTGCGGGGACCGGTTTGGGCCTTGGTATTAAGACCAGACTGGAAAAGGATATGTATTATATTTTTGCCAATATCGGCATTGCATTAAATTCATTGATGCTTGCTTTTATGATTTATATTTTAGTACTTGGAATCATATAAAAGAAAATAAACCGTATAAAAGTAACCCGGATAAACTTCTGTTCGCCGGGTTGCTTTTATCAATATAGGGAGATTATTATGCAGGAACGTTTTGAGTTGGCGTTATCAAGAATTGAACAAATGAAAGAAGAAAATACGGTAAAAGAATATCAACCGTTCTTTTCCGGTGTGGCTGAATTTATCTGTGAGTGCGCAGAGCAATTGCAGTGGCTGGAAGACGATGGTTTGGCCAAGGCGGATTTGCAAGAATTGCAGGCCCAAAATGAATCCCTGTACCGCGATATTTTAAAAGAAAATTATGATGCAAGTTACGCCAATCCTGCCTATGCAGTAAAGTCTCTGGGCGATGATTTGGGCGTTCTTTGCAGTGTTTTATATACAGAGATTCGCAGTATCGTTCCTTTTGTTTACGAGAGAAATATAGAGGAAATTACCATTCGTCTGGAATTATTCCTTGAAGTTTACTCGATGTTTGATTGTAAAATCAATGAGGATGGAGTAATGCCTTCTGCAGAAGAATTAAAAGACCTTTTATATTGGTATGTCAGCGATTATTCCGATGTCGAGACTGAAAGAAGAGTGCAGGAGCAGTTGGACAGTGACCTTACTTTTGCAACGGATATTATTATGAATAACGATTATAGAGATGTCCGTTATCTTTATGCTTACGGTGAATACGTAACCCAAAATGAATTAGAAACGGCTGAATATATACATTCACTGCCGGAAGAGACCATTGATAAAATGGCCTTTACTTTTACGGAAGGATATCGAAAAGGTTTTGAGGCGGCCGGTAAGGATTTGTCTATTAAGGACACGGTGAATATTCGTTATCGTTTGGGATTTGAGCGTGTTATCAAAAAAGCAATTGAGTATTTCGCGGCAATGGGGTTAAAACCGGTTATTTATCGTACTGCAGCAGATATTTTTAATCGTAAAGCCGCAGGTAAGATTGGTTATTACGGTGCTGTGGCGAATCCGCAGTATGATTATGACCATAGGGAAGATATGGCGCTTTTCTTTGACGGTCATATGGTGACAAGACGTTTGGAATGTTTGACGACGGCATATGAACTCTATAAAGAAAAGGCAGGCAAGCATGCGGGACCTGCCTGTATGGAAGTGTTCGGGGAAGAAATTTTTGAACCGACGCCGAAACCTGAGAATCCTCATTACAGTGACGAACAGCAAAAATTAGTAGTGGAATATACATCCGGGGCAGGAATGATTACCAATACCTATATCAAAAGGGAAGAGCGCAGTTTTACCATTATTGCTTTCCCGGTAGCAGAAATCGGTACAAAATTTCCGGAAATTTTTGAAGAAGTGATTGCGTTAAATACATTGGATTATACATTGTATCAGAATATCCAGCAGACAATCATTGATACGTTGGATCAGGCAGAGTATGTGCATATCAAAGGATGCGACAGTAACCGTACCAATTTGAATGTGCAACTTGTCAAATTGGATGATGCGGCAAAACAGACCAAATTTGAGAACTGTGTAGCAGATGTAAACATTCCTGTGGGAGAGGTTTTTACTTCTCCTGTGCTAAAGGGAACGACGGGGATTTTACATGTGTCCAGAGTATTTTTAAATGATTATGAGTATCGCAATCTGGAGTTGAAATTTGAAAATGGTGTGATTGCGGAGTATACTTGCGATAATTTTGATACGGAGGAGAAGAATAAGAAATTTATTGAAGAGAATCTTTTATTCCATCATCCGACATTGCCCATCGGTGAATTTGCCATCGGTACCAATACTACGGCTTATGTGATGGCGCAAAAGTATGATATCGCGGATAAACTTCCTATTTTGATTGCGGAGAAAATGGGGCCTCATTTTGCAGTGGGTGATACCTGCTATTCCCATGAGGAAGAGGTTTTGGTATATAATCCTGACGGCAAAGAAATTATTGCCAAAGAGAATGATTATTCCCTGCTTCGTAAAAGTGATCCGAAGAAGGCATATTTTAACTGTCATACCGATATTACCATTCCGTACGATGAAATCGGACTTTTGGAGGCGGTACGGGCGGATGGCACAGGCATTGTAATTATCAAGGACGGGCGTTTTGTTTTGAATGGCTGCGAAATCTTAAATGAACCGTTTCATCATGAAAGATAAAAGCGTGCCGGTTGCAAACCGAGTGGATGAGACGTAGAAAGAAAAAATGTTTGGTATTTCTTCAAGGCTGTGTTAAGATGGCAGTGTAAAAGGAGGATGGAACATATGAGAAAGAATGTTTTGTTGAGTGCAATTGTAATCTCCGCTCTTTGTCTGTGCGGATGTAATATGCAACTTCCGTTCGGTGATAATGGTGGCGGTAACGGACAGATAAATGCGTCTGAAAATGCGGAAGATGATGTGCAGACTTCTGATAGCAACCAGGAACAGAGTGATAATTCCGGTGAACAGGCCGGCTTGGAAGAAGTACAGACAACATCAGGATTTTTAAAGGCTTCCAGCGGTGAATTATATGACTATTGCTATGAGGATGTTATGCTTATGCAAGCCACCTGTGGCATTCTTAAGGTGGATGCACCGGAGTATCCTGCATTAGAAGAAGCAGTAGAACAATATAATGCTGCTTACGAAGAAGCCTGGCGGGCGGAAACGGAGGAATTACGCACCTGGGCAAGGGAGGATTATGCCTATTCCGTTAGTGACGGTACGCCTTTTTATGGTCCTTATACAAATGAAGATACCTTGTATATAACCAGAGCAGATGCACTTGCATTGTCGGCAGTGGCTATGAATTACTGGTATAGCGGAGGTGCCCACGGAAGTACCGGATTCCGCGCTGTTAACTTTGATACAAAGACCGGAAGACAATTGGAATTAACGGATGTTATTGCGGATACCGAAGCGCTTCCCGGTATTTTAACCACTGAGTTATTGGAACAGTATCCTCATATGGCAGAGAGTTTATGGGATACTACCTGGGATGAGTTTTTTGCAAGTTATTTAACGCCTCCCACAACGGATGATATTACACCGGAATTTACATGGACCGTAGGCTATGAAGGTGTAACCTTTTATTTCGGCGCATATGAGATCGGTGCTTATGCAGACGGGACACAGGCCGTTGTAGTAACCTACAATGAATATCCGGAACTTTTTAATGCATTGTATTTTACAGAGAATGATACAAATTATGTGGTGGAAGTAGCACCGTTCTGGTGGGGCGAAGAAGGTTTTACCGATATTAATGACGACGGTGTTATGGATATGATTATCGTGGACGGCATTTATTCGGAGGATATGGACCACTTCGAATCTATAAGTATAATGGTGAATGATGTGACCTATACCCATGAGGCCATAGCGTTTGAATTGAACACATATCTGGTAAAAGCGGACGGAGATACATATCTTTATGTGAAGCGTACGTTAGGCAGCGACTACGAATGTGTGTCTGTATTCCGGATTACGGAAAGTTCCGTTACGTATATTGGTGATTTTGACGGATATTTGTCTGATTTTACCAATTCCAAAGATTTTGGCCTGAATAAAAGATTTGATCTTTTGAGTACTTTATTTGGCGAAGCACGTTGTTATATCGGAGATATGGGTATGCCTATTGAAAAGGAAGGGGTATATCAAATCAAAGACGTCGACACAACACTTACTTCTACCGTGGAGATTACGGCAGAAGTGGTAAATGAGCAGGGTGACCTGTTGGGAGAGAGCAAGACTTATCCTGCGGGAACGGAGTTTACGTTCAGAAGTTCAGACGGCAAGACTTATGTGGATATGGAGACAAATGAAGGTTCCCGGTGCAGATTTTATGTGACATCTGTCTGGCCTCCTACCGTAAACGGTATGGATGCGGAGAACAGTTTTGAAATGTTATACTATTTCGGCTAAAAGATGATTTTAAGGATAGAGTGCAGAGTTTTTCTGCATTCTGTCCTTTTTTCTGTTTATTTTATATAAAAGGAGTGGAAGTAATTTGTTGAATTTCGTAATATTTCCTCGGTAAAATGCTTGCACGAATAACATCTTTTTAGTAGAATAAACGTGTATGCGTATGTGCAGACACATATGTACAGACAAAAAGAATAACAACAACGGAGGTTAAGACAGTGGCACAGGTTGGTATTGTAATGGGTAGCGATTCAGATATGCCCGTAATGGCGAAAGCCGCAGAAATGTTGGAGGAGTTTGGTATTTCTTATGAAATGACCATTATTTCAGCACACAGAGAGCCGGACGTATTTTTTGAATATGCAAAGACTGCAGAGGAGAAAGGTTTTAAGGTAATTATCGCAGGCGCAGGTATGGCGGCACACTTACCCGGTATGTGCGCAGCAATTTTCCCTATGCCCGTAATCGGTATTCCCATGCATACCACATCTTTGGGCGGAAGAGATTCTTTGTACTCAATTGTACAGATGCCTTCCGGAATTCCTGTAGCAACCGTTGCAATTAACGGCGGAGCAAACGCAGGTATTCTTGCAGCAAAGATACTTGCAACTTCAAACCCCGAATTATTAGATAAAGTAAAAGCTTATGCGCAGTCTTTGAAAGAAGGCGTACAGAAAAAGGATGCGAAATTACAGGAAGTAGGATTCCGTAATTATAGCAAGTAATTTAAACTGATTAAAATAAAAGTGCCGGTAAGACCGGTTTGAAAAAGAAATTTAACTATTCATAATTATATTCATACAAACGGAGGCAGACAAAATGGATTACAAGACAGCGGGCGTGGATATTGAAGCCGGATACAAATCAGTGGAATTAATGAAAAAGCATGTAAAAGAAACTATGAGACCTGAAGTATTGGGTGGACTTGGCGGATTTTCCGGTGCATTTTCTCTTGCAGGCATTAAAGAAATGGAAGAACCTGTTCTTTTGTCCGGTACTGACGGATGCGGAACCAAGGTAAAACTTGCCATTATTATGGATAAGCACGATACCATCGGTATTGATGCGGTTGCGATGTGCGTAAATGACGTAGCATGTGCAGGCGGAGAACCTTTATTTTTCCTGGATTATATCGCATGCGGTAAGAATATCCCCGAGAAGATTGCAACCATCGTAAGCGGTGTGGCAGAGGGCTGTAAGCAGTCCGGTTGTGCGTTAATCGGCGGAGAAACTGCTGAACATCCCGGAATGATGCCGGAAGAAGATTACGATTTGGCAGGTTTTGCAGTAGGTGTTGCTGATAAAAAGGAAATTATTACCGGCGAAGAAATCAAAGCGGGAGATGTTTTAATCGGTATTGCATCTACCGGTGTACATAGTAACGGATTCTCTTTGGTGAGAAAGATTTTTGAGAAAGAATTAACCAAAGAAGGTTTAAATACTTATTATGATGAACTCGGAACTACTTTAGGCGAAGCGCTTCTTGCTCCGACAAGAATCTATGTAAAAGCATTGAAGGCAGTAAAAGAAGCAGGCATCAGAATTCATGGTTGCAGCCATATTACAGGTGGCGGTTTCCAGGAAAACATTCCCAGAATGTTGCCCGAAGGTATTCGCGCTGTTGTAGAAAAAGACAGTTATGAAGTTCCCGCAATTTTCAAACTTATGCAGAAAAAGGGTAATATTGCGGAAGATATGATGTACAATACCTACAATATGGGTCTTGGTATGGTTGTTGCGGTAGATCCGGCAGATGCTGATAAGGCTATGGCTGCCATTGCCACAGCAGGTGATACTGCTTATGTGGTAGGCAGAACCGAAGCAGGAGAAAAGGGAGTAACATTATGCTAAAAGTATTGGTGTGTGTATCCGGTGGCGGAACCAATTTACAGGCAATTTTGGATCAGGCCAAAGAAAAGAAACTCGGTGATGTGGAAATCGTTCGTGTGATCAGTAACAATGCAGGTGCCTATGCTTTGACAAGAGCGGCAGAGGCGGGCGTTTCCGGCGTTTGCGTATCGCCTAAGGATTATGCAAACAGAGAAGAATTTCATAAGGCGTTTCTGGCGGCAATAGATGAAGTAAGCCCTGATTTGATTGTTTTGGCAGGATTCCTTGTGGTGATTCCGGAGGAAGTGATTGCGAAGTATCGTAATCGTATCATTAATATACATCCATCTTTGATTCCGTCTTTCTGCGGAACCGGTTATTACGGTTTGAAAGTGCATGAGGCTGCGCTTGAACGCGGTGTAAAAGTAACAGGTGCAACGGTACATTTTGTGGATGAAGGAACGGATACCGGTCCCATAATTTTACAGAAAGCAGTTTATGTAAAAGAAGGCGACACACCGAAAACTTTGCAACTTCGTGTTATGGAAGAGGCTGAGTGGGAGATTTTACCCGGTGCAATTCGTATGATTGCAAACGGTGAGGTAAAACTTGGATAAAAGGAGAAAAAGCATGAAAGTTTTGATCGTAGGCAGCGGCGGAAGAGAGCATGCAATTGCAACTTGCGTTGCAAAGAGTAAAAGAGTAAGTAAGATTTACTGTACCCCGGGGAATGCAGGTATTGCCGCATTGGCAGAGTGCGAACCTATCGGTGTTATGGAATTTGATAAAATTGTGGCGTTTGCGAAGGAAAAGGAAATTGACCTTACTATCGTGGCTCCGGATGACCCCTTGGTAGCAGGACTTGTGGATGCTTTGGAGGCAGCAGGATTAAAAGCCTTCGGTCCGAATAAGGCAGCGGCAATTTTGGAAGGAAGTAAAGCGTTTTCCAAGGATTTGATGAAAAAGTATAACATTCCCACCGCAAAATATGAGAATTTTACGGATGCGGATGCAGCAATTGCATATTTGAAAAATTCGAAGTTTCCCATTGTATTAAAGGCTGACGGCCTTGCTTTGGGAAAAGGTGTTTTAATCTGTAATTCATATGAAGAAGCGGTGGATGGCGTAAAAGAAATTATGCTGGATAAAAAATTCGGTACTGCAGGAAATTGTATGGTTATCGAAGAATTTATGACCGGTCGTGAAGTTTCTGTATTGACTTTTGTAGATGGTAAAACCATTCGTGTTATGACTTCCGCACAGGATCATAAGCGTGCAAAAGATGGTGACCAGGGCTTGAATACCGGTGGGATGGGAACTTTTTCGCCCAGTCCTTTTTATACGGATGAAGTGGACGAGTATTGCCGTAAACATATTTATCAGGCAACTGTGGATGCAATGCGTGCTGAGGGAAGAGAGTTCAAGGGAGTTATTTTCTTTGGACTCATGTTAACTCCTGACGGGCCCAGAGTATTGGAATACAATGCGCGTTTCGGTGATCCGGAAGCACAGGTTGTTTTATCCAGAATGAAGAATGATATCATTGATGTTATGGAGGCCTGTGTAGACCAGACATTGGATCAGATTGAGTTGGAATTTGAAGACAATGCAGCGGTTTGTGTTATTTTGGCTGCTGACGGATATCCTTTAAGTTATGAAAAAGGGTTTGAAATCAAAGGACTTGAAAAATTCGAAGGTAAAGAAGATTATTTCTGTTTCCATGCAGGAAGTAAATTTGCGGACGGCAAGGTTGTAACAAACGGAGGTCGTGTTTTGGGCGTAACTGCTAAGGGAGCAACCTTAAAAAAGGCAAGACAGAAAGCATATGATGCTACCGAATGGATTGATTTTGATAACAAGTATATGAGACATGATATCGGTAAGGCAATTGATGAAGTTTAAAGTTATGTAAACTGATAAAAGTTATAATTATAATAATTATGGCGGAATAAAAGACAGGAGAAAAGGAATGAAAAAACACATGATTTCCATGGCTGAGAAAATATGGGCATTCAGAGGATTGCTGACAGTATTCTGTGTGGCGGCTGTTTTGTTCGGTGTATCATTTGTCAGTCATGCGGATACCGTTAAAGGTACCATTACGGGAAGCAATGTTAATGTACGAGAAACGGCAAGTACATCAGCAACTGCGGTAGCAACCGTGACAACAGATGAATTAGTAGATGTCATTGCAGAGACAACCGGTACGGACGATATGAAGTGGTACAAGATTACCACGTCAGCCGGCGTTACCGGTTATGTACGTTCGGATTTTATTAAGAAAGCAACCGTAACGGTAGATGTTACTCAAACCGATAGTAAGACTGCATATATTGCAGGCTCAAATGCCAATATCCGACAGGATGCAAATACATCCAGCGGACGTGTTGCCAATGCATTGGGCGGTTCAAAAGTTACGATTATCGGAGAGGCAACCGGAGCAGACGGATATAAGTGGTACCAGATTGAATTCCAGGGAAACGGAACAACCATGAAGGGTTTTATCCGTTCGGATTTGGTAACATTCGAAGCTCCGACACAGGAACCTGAGATTACGGAAATTGAGGGTGAAATGAGTGAAGAAGGTTCATCAGAGACTGCCGGTGAACCGGCAAGCAGCGAAGAAACTCCTTCCGAAGAGGTACCTTCCGAGGAACCTCCTGTAGAGGAAACTCCTTCGGAAGCCGGTAGAATCAGCATTCCTCTGTCAGGAAATGAAGGAACTTTTATCATTTTGGAACCGGATTCCGTTGTGGAAATTCTACCTCAGGGATTTGAACAGACTGAGTTGCAGTTGGGTGAAGAAATTTTTACCGTATGGGGTAAGGGACAGTTTTATGTGATGTATGCATCCGTAAATGACGGTGCTCCGCAGTATTATTTATACGATGCAATTAACAAGAGTTTTGTTGCTTATACCGGATTACTGACTGCAAATGATGTGGCAGCAAATAAAGGTGGTGACGGTCTTAATTATAAAGTGATTGCGATTGTATGTATTGCTATTATTGTTATTTTAGCAAGTGTAGTGGCTGTTTTGGCTTATAAACTTTCCAATGGCGGTTATCGTGATTCGGATGATAGTGATGATGACGATGACGATTATGATGATTATGAAGACGACGATATGGATGAAGATGATTTTCTTGACTTGTCGGAAACTGCCAATCTTTCCGAAGTAAATGAAGCAGTGGCCGAATATGTGCCTGAGGAAGAGAATGTTTATGAAGCGTACGAAACAGATACGAATTCCGCTGAGAGTACACTTGATGAAAGTATGTTGGAATATATGGCAACGACCTCTGATGTTACTTATGAAACTCAAGTTTTAGGTGATGTATACGAAGAAGCACAGGGACAGGCAAATGTATACGCGACGGCAGAAAACGCCGGGGCGTTTGCAGCAGAAGAATCTTCGTATGAAGCATCTGTAGAGAGTCTGGAAGCATTTGAGGAAGAAGCAGAAGAATCTTTGTTTGAAGAGGAAGAGGCAGAAGAACGTCCTAAAAAATCGAAGAAAGAAAAGAAGAAATTTGCGCAGCGTCTTCTCGATTATTTTACCGTTGAAGTGGATGACGATGATGACGACGATTATGATGATGAAGACGAGGACGATAAGCCTGCTAAAAAATCATCTGTGAAACGCTTTGACGATGATGATGACGATGATGATTTGAATTTTATTGATTTATAAGGATTATCGTTTGTGATGAGAAGTTGACAAGTAAAAGCATCTGTTATATTATTTGTATAACAGGTGCTTTTTTATTTAAAATAATATAAAAGCAGTGTTATCGCAGTAGAGGTATTGGAACGACATAGGAGCATAAAATGTTTTGGGAGATTGATTTTAACAGTGAAGAAGCCTTATATATGCAATTGCATAACCAAATTATAATTGGTATCGCAACGGAAGTTTACAGGGAAGGCGATGCCCTGCCGTCCGTGCGCCAGTTGGCGGATGAAATAGGAATTAATATGCATACTGTAAATAAGGCATATAATGTATTAAGGCAAGAGGGCTTTGTTAAGGTTGACAGAAGAAAAGGAGCAGTCATTGCCGTGGATGTGGATAAATTACGGGCGTTGGAAGCAATGAAAAAAGATTTGCGTATTTTACTTGCAATCGGAGCCTGTAAGAATATTTCGCGAGCGGAAGTGCATGCTTTAATCGATGAAATATATTTGGAATACGGAAGTGAAGCATAAGAAAAGTTTTGAAGAATAACGAAGCACTTTGAAATGGAGGAGAATAACATGCAGGAGCAGTTTACGGATAAGGCTCAGCAGGCCTTACGATATGCAGAAGAAATTGCCGGCAAATTGCATCAGAATCATATTGGAACCGAACACATTTTATTTGGATTGACCAAGGTGGCGGACAGTGTTGCAGGGGCGGCATTAAATGCCAATGGTGTTACGGTAAAAGAGTTACAGGAATTATTAAAGTCATATGGTGTGCCGGGAGGAGATACTTCTACCAGAAAGGGAAATAAATATACACCTCGCGCAATTGGTGTATTAAATGACAGTCATCATCAGGCGTCATTTTTTCATGGCGGTCAGACCGGTACCGAGCATATTTTAATTGCATTGCTTCGGGACGGAGATAATATGGCAACTAAAATGTTGTCCATTATGAAGGCAAATGTAAAAAAAATCTATATGGATGTGATTCTTGCCATGGGCGAGGATGCCAATGCCGTAAAAGAGAAACTCGGACAACGTAATTTAAAAAAGAAGAAAAATGCGCCGGATATGTTATCACAGTATTCCAGGGATATGACGGAATTGGCACGTAAGGGAAAACTGGATCCGGTAATCGGCAGAGAAGATGAAATCCGCCGCCTGATTCAAATTGTGTCCAGAAGAACCAAAAACAACCCCTGTTTGATTGGGGAACCCGGTGTTGGCAAGACTGCCATTGTGGAAGGCTTTGCCGCGCGTATTGTCAGTGGGGATGTGCCGGATACTCTTAAGCAGAAACGAATTTTATCCCTTGATTTATCTGCAATGGTGGCAGGAAGTAAATATCGCGGTGAATTTGAGGAACGTATCAAAACCGTTATGAGAGAAGTAACGGAAGATGGTAATATTATCCTTTTTATGGATGAAATTCATAC
>JAZNLG010000090.1:0-3775 GCA_045578965.1 Lachnospiraceae bacterium
TCTCGGTGTACATACGCCGGCAGATGTGGGCATATCCATTGTAGTGGCTTTGGTGCTGATTTTTGGATTATATCCTATTATCGGAAAAGTACTTGAGAAACCAAAATATATGCGTTGTTTTTTAGGCGTGTTGGTTGTCATTGCAATTGCTTTCTTGGCATTTGTATTGTTGTATCCTTTCCCTGCGGACATTGATATCCATAACTACGAAAGCGGTGTAAAAAATGCCTATAAAATTCTCGGCTGCATCGTTGGTTTATGGCTTTCTTATGAGATAGATATTCATTATACGAATTTTGAAACCAAGGGTATTTGGTGGGTACAGATACTGAAATTAGTGCCGGGACATTTGATTCTGCTTGCAATCAAGTCCGGGTTAAAAGAAGCGCTGTATGCGTTATTGAACGGCAGTTTTATTGCGGATGGAATCCGATATTTTCTGATTACGGCAGTGGCCGGCGGAGTATGGCCCATGACTTTTAAACTGTGGAATAAGTTAGATAAGAAAAGCAAAAGTAATAAGTTATAATAAAAATAAGGGTTACTGAACATGCAAAAAGTGGGGAATATATTCCGTTTTACTGTCTGTTCAGTAACTTTTTTCACGCTTTTTTTAGAAAGAATAAGTTTTATGAAAATTTTCATGAAAATTTTGAAAAAATTTGTTAGATATACAATCAACTTTACGTCTTATAAGGTGAAGGCCTGAAACGTAAGAGGAGGATAAAAGTGGAAGATAAGGAAATCATACGTTTGTTTTGTGAAAGATGTGAGAATGCAATTACATATATTGCGGAAAAATACGATAAGTATTGTTTTAGTATTGCTAACAATATTTTAAGTGACAGAGAAGATGCGGAGGAATGTGTGAACGACACATGGTTTAAAGTTTGGAATTCCATTCCGCCAACAATGCCCACATATTTAAGAGTATTTGTTGGTAAAATTGTTCGCAATTTATCTTTTGATAAGTACCGCGCAAGTCACAGTGCCAAAAGAGGCGGTGGTGAAATGCCCATAGTATTGGATGAGTTGGCGGAAGTCATTGCAGGTTCGGACGATGTGGAAGCAGAATATGAGCGTAAGGAACTTGTTATGACTATTAATGAATTTTTATATTCCGTATCGGAACGTGACCGCGATATTTTTGTGAGACGATATTTTTATGTGGAAGATACCGCAAAAATCGCAAAATGTCATGATATCACGGAAAAGAATGTATTGATGATTTTATCCAGAGTAAGAACTAAGTTGCGTACATATTTGAGTGAAAAGGAGTATATCTGATGAAAAAAGAAGAATTATTTGAAGCAATCGGCGAGATTGATGATAAATTGGTATTACGTAAAGCAAGTAAAAAGAAAAGAAAATGGAAAGGTTTTATAACCACAGCAATGGTAAGCGCAGCCTGTCTTGCTTTGGTGGTGGGAGTGATTACTGTTGCAAATAAAACCGGAGGATTCGGTAAAGTGCCTGTTACAAGCGAATCGGGAAGCAGTGAGCCCGGTAGCACAACGCCCGGAACACAGACACCGATTATCAATGAAAACGGTGAATATTTGATTCCTTCCGTCAATGCAGATGGCGGATGCGGAAGCCAGGAAGGTGTTGACCTTGCGGATTATATTGATTTAAATCAGGCAGGTATTGCCCCTATGTCTGTGGAGGATACCAATGACGGTATTAACTTAGGACCTTTGATGCCTATGACTTTTACATCGGAAAATGGGAATGTAAGTGCGGACAGAGATATTACTTATGATTTTACAGACAGTCCTGCAAACGGTATTGCAACCATCGTGGATGAGTATGTGATTACCAATACTTCCGGGGAAGCACAGACCTTGACTTATCTGTATCCTTATACCGGCTATCGTTATGATATTCTTGTAAATAAGCCTGTAGTAACCGTAGACGGCACGGCGACAGAACCTGTGATTGCCAATGGTATTTACTATGGCAATAATATATATGATTATACAATGCCGTATAATCAGTTCGCAACAACGGATGATTATCATACCTTGTTAGAAGAAGACGTGGCAGGTACTGCACCGAAGGCAGATGAAAGTGTTATGAATGATACGGTTACTGTGTATGAATACGGTTATCTCTATGTTGCAGAACACGAATATCCGGCGACCTTGTTTGGTGTCGAAAAAGAATATATGGATTCCGTATATACTGTTAATATGTCCTTATTGTTTGAGGATGAACAGTATGCGTACTTCGGATATTTATATGAAGATGAAGACGATTATAAAGAGACAGGTCAGTTTGACCATAAGGCTATGTTGATTTTTAAGGATGAAGTGCCTGCAAATATTACTGCCTATAGTGGTGAATTAACTGAGGAAAATTGGGATTATGTTCCTGTTGAGGAAATCAGTATCGAAACAAACGTTTACGAGTGCACCTTCAAGGAGCTTGCTTCTGAGCTTGTGGATACGGAGCTTAAGGGTACAGCGTATGCCGATGATGATGCCTATAAGGCTTTGTTCCTTGATAAGCTTATGATTATGATTTCGGATTCGGTTGCATTCAGAAATGGTGCTAATTCAGAAACAGAATATTATCTTTTATCTTTATATGATTTAGACCTTTTGTTAATTGAAGCAGCAAATCCCTTTGGATTCTATCTGCTGGAAGATACGGTTACCGTACCTGCAGGCGGAAGTGTTACCATCCGCTTCGAGTATGACAAAATCGGTAAGTATTGGGAAGAGCCGGAAGATATGTACAGAGGCATTTTTGGCTATGATAATTGTCCGAATTTGGGAACCAATATTACATTTACTTCCCAGAGTGCAACCATTGCAGACAATGGTGATATTGAAATTGTAGAGCAGAATTACGGTTTTGATTTAGAAAATAACATACGAAACGTTGAACTGGAATTGGATGCAGAACGATACTATATGTATGTAAGATTTATGGATTAATAAGGAAAACCAAGGTTGAAAAATTTTCGACCTTGGTTTTTATAATAATTATATATATATTAGTATAATTTCGGAATGGTTTATAATGATTTTCCCAACTGCCAGAACGCTACAGCGCTTGCGGCCGCAACATTCAGGGAGTCTACGCCGTGTGACATAGGGATCTTAACGGTATAGTCGCAGTTAGCAATGGTAGAAGTGGCGAGTCCGTCACCTTCGGTGCCAAGTATAATGGCCAGTTTCTCTTCGGACATAAGAGCGACATCATCAATGCTTACAGAGTTATCATCCAAAGCCATAGCGGCAGTTTTGAAACCCAATTCTTTTAATCGGCGCATACCGTCTTCGGGCCAGGTACTGTTTTTATCTTCAATAAAAGTCCAGGGCACCTGGAAAACCGTTCCCATACTAACGCGAAGTGCGCGACGATATAAGGGATCGCTGCAGCCTTTGGTTAAAAGAACCGCATCCATATTAAGTGCTGCAGCAGAACGGAAGATTGCGCCTACGTTGGTAGGGTTGACCACGTTCTCTAAAATGGCAATGCGTCTTGCCTTAGCACAGATTTCTTCCACGGTGGGAAGCGTAGGACGCTTCATAGCACAGAGTAAACCGCGCGTCAATGCAAAGCCGGTTAGATTTACCAGAACATCATACTCTGCGGTATAAACCGGGATATTGCCGCATCTTGTAATGATAGGGGCAGCTTCACCTTCAATGTGTTTATTTTCTACCAGAATTGATACGGGAATGTATCCGGCGTCTAAAGCACGTTCAATCACCTTGGGACTTTCTGCAATAAAAAGTCCGGGATTAGGCTCATAGAGACGCAT
>JAZNLG010000091.1:0-5300 GCA_045578965.1 Lachnospiraceae bacterium
TAACCTGCGAAACTTCTTTCGCTGTTTTCCCCAAATTCTAATCACCATTTTAATACATTTTCACAGTAAAATCCACATAAACTTACAAGTTTTTTATGCAAATTTGTTATTTTTCAATATTGTTTTTGGTTATTGTTTCCATAAAAGTGTTGTGAAAATGTGACAAGAACATCACATATAAAGAAAGCAGGATTTCTTAACCCCGCTTTCCTTTTTTCTCCGGCACACAAATCCGGAATGCTTTTTCGATATTTTTAATTTCTATATCTTTGTGCTGACCGCCATTTTCACCATCCAATGTCCAAGCCACCGCTTCCTCGGAATGAATCTCCAAATGAGATGTTTTAAAATAATACATGTAGTCCGGATCCGGCTCCTGCGCCAAAAGCGAAGAAACCATCATATTAATTTCTTCAATGCTTCTGGGGTACTTAATCAAAAGCACTTCAAATTCGCCGTCGTCCAAGGCAATTTCATTGACAGGTAATATTTTCATACCGCCGACGGACGCTGAATTCGATACCATACCATAAATAAAATCATCCTTAATCATTCTGTCATCCGTAATGACACTTAAATTATAAGGCTTCAGTGCCGCCGGATTAAAACTGCGGATTGCCTCTCCCACATACGCCATATGTCCAAGTACATTTTTGACCTTTTGGTCCGTTTCATAAGAAACTTCCGTCAGAATACCAAAGGCGGATACATATACAAAATAGTCATCATTAAATTTACCGATATCACACGCAAAAGGCGCTCCGTACACGGCTGCCTTCGCTGCCTTAAGCGGCGAAGAAGGGATTCCCAAACTTGCGGCAAAATCATTGGTACTTCCCGCCGGGATGTAACCGATTGGGATATCGCATCCTGCTTCCAGCAACCCTTTTACCACTTCATCCAAAGTACCGTCGCCGCCGCTGCAAATGATTTTATCAAACCGCTGTCCGTTCTCTGCCACATATTCCATGGCATCCAGGGCAGCCTGGGTCGGACGTATGGTGACTTCGTATCCTTCTTTGACACACATATCTATCACATCGGATAATTTGCCTTTGATTCTTCCTGTTCCGGACTTAGGATTATATATAAATAAAAGTTTCTTCATTTCCACAATTTTCCTCCTGCACAAAGGTATCTTATCAACCATTTATGCCCAAAACGTGAAAAAAGAACACTTTTTTGTGTTCTCTTTTCATGTGTGTTTTATTCTTCACCGCTTAAGTACTTTTCAATGTTCTCCAATGCTTCCTTCTCATCAGCACCATCAACCATGACAGTAACTTCTTCGCCGGAATTTAATCCAAGACTCATCATACCCATAATACTTTTGGCATTTACCTTCTTATTGTCAATCTGAAGATAAACTGTGCTGTCATACTGGCTTGCTACCTGAACCAGCACCGCTATCGGTCTTGCTTCCAAACCGCCGGACAATTTGATTTTAATATCCTTCTGAATCATGTCCAAATCCTCCTTACTTTACACATGAACATCACTTCGTCCCCCAACCAAGCATAGTCCTGCCATTAAAGTTTATCTGCTATCTCCCCTAATTTTCTCAATCTGTGGTTCACTCCTGATTTACCGATAGGCGGATTCAGGTAGTTTCCCAATTCTCCCAATGAAGCATCCGGATACTGCAATCTCACCTCTGCAATCTCACGCAAAGGTCCGGGCAGACTGTCTAACCCTCTGGTATCACGGATACGTTCGATTCCTGCAATCTGCTTATTTGCTGCATTCACGGCCTTAATCAAATTCGCAGTTTCACAATTTACCTTACGATTGGTGTGATTCCCGATTTCTTTTAAAATACGGGTATTCTCCAAATTCATAAGACTGATGTGTGCCTCCATTACATTGAGAAGTTCCACAATGGATGCACCTTCTTTGATATACACTACATAATATTTCTTTCGGCGTACTGTTTTGGCTTCTACGTCAAAATCTGCAATTACTTTCAGCAACTGTTCCGCCAGTTCTTCATTGTTGCACAAATACTCCAGATGATACCCCTTCTGCGGGTCACTCATAGAGCCGGCACACAAGAAACAACCTCTTAAAAACGCTCTTTTACAACAGGCTGATTTCAAAAGAACATCTGAGATGCAGGATTGCTTACGCATAGTCTGCGTTTCATCATCCCACATTTTTACTGCTTTCAAAACTGTTTCTGTCAGGACTTCATCTTCCAGAATTCCTTCAAACAAACGCCCTGCGTTTTCTGTCGAAAAGAGGGATTTCAACACGCCATTTTCTATATTAAAGGTTTTTTTCAACAATGTAAAGTATTTTCTTACAATTGTTTCATGTTCCGACGACACAATTAGTTGTTTTGTCCCTTTCGCGGTTACCCCAATGTGTCCGTAAGACATCAGAATCACTGCCAATTCCGCAATACGGCAATGTCTTGCCTGACCAATCTGTTTTTCCAGTTCATCTTTTACTTCCTGGGAAAATGACATTTTTTCACCTCTGCTATGCATCTCGGTGGGATACGGTCAATCCGTAATTCCCCTGATCTTTTAACTGTTCGTATAACTTATTTGCAAGCGTTACGCTGCGGTGTTTACCGCCGGTACAGCCTATGCCCACAATCAACTGATTCTTGCCTTCTTTAATATAATTGGGTATTAAGAAAGAAATCATATCCGTTAATTTCTGTAAAAATTCTCCCGCCTCCGGAAAACTCATTACATAATCTCTTACTTCCTGATCATTTCCGGTCTTAGGCTTCAACTCATCAATGTAAAAGGGATTCGGCAAAAAGCGAACATCAAACACCAAATCCACATCCGCGGGAATTCCGTGTTTAAAACCAAAAGATACGATATTTACCATCAGACTGTTGTAATCCTTATTACTGATAAAAATACGATCCAATTCTTCTTTTAACTCTCTTGTCAAAAGGTGAGAAGTGTCAATTACATAATCCGCATCCGCCTTCATCTTTTCCAAAATCTGACGTTCTCTTGCGATACCGTCCGCCACGCGGCCTCCCATCGCAAGCGGATGCATTCTTCTGGTTTCCTTATATCGCTTCATCAACGTTGCATCACTGGCTTCCATAAAAAGAATTTCATATGCAAATCCCTTGGATTTCAGGTTATCCAGTGCTGTCATAACCTCATCAAACGACTGATCCGCACGGACATCAATACCCAGCACCACCTTGGTAATTTCCTGACTGGGTTCCAGAATCAGTTCCACAAACTTATCAATCAAAGGCACGGGAAGATTATCCACACAATAGTAACCCATATCTTCCATCATTTTCTGAGCGGTAAGTTTGCCCGCTCCGCTCATACCCGTAACGATTACAAATCTCATGTCAATCCTCCTTACCCTTTTTATCCTACAATCCTTCCTGCAGACGTGCTATCCTACATCCGCAGAAATCTCCTAAAAATCACCTAAATAAATAACTTCTCTTTCCAGCTCCACACCAAACTGCTCATATACCTTACATTGAACCGTCTCAATCAAGGTTCTTACATCTGTGGCCGTAGCATGACCGGTATTAATCACAAAACCATTGTGTTTCTCGGATACTCTGGCATCTCCTACCGCATATCCGCTAAGCCCCGCATCTCCGATTAACTTTCCTGCAAAATAACCTTCCGGCCGTTTAAAAGTACTGCCCGCACTGGCATATTCCAAAGGCTGCTTCTCCTTACGACGGCTTGCCAGTTCCTGCATTTTAGCATAGATTTCTTCTGTATTGCCGGGTGATAATAACAGTTCCACTTCCAGCACAATATATTCCGGTTTTTGCTTCAAGGCACTGGTACGGTATCCGAAACACATTTCCGCTCCCGTGTACTCTTTTACGGAACCGTCCTTACAGAGGAAACGCACCTTGGTAATCACATCCTTCATTTCTCCGCCATATGCGCCGGCATTCATAATCACGCCGCCACCCACGGTTCCCGGAATTCCTGCCGCGAATTCCAGACCGGTCAAATTATTCTGTGCTGCTGCCTTGGCAATCTGCGCCATACTTGCACCGGCACCGGCTGTTATTACATTTCCGCTCACTTTTACGCTTTCATAAGCATCGCCCAAGCGAATGATTACACCGCGAAAACCCTTATCTCCTACCAGAAGATTGCTTCCCTTTCCGATTACGTAATACGGAATATTTCTTTTAACCAGTTCCGGAATCAATGTTGTAAGTTGATCCGCTTCGGACACGTGTATAAAAGCATCCGCCTCTCCGCCGATTCGAAAAGTGGTGTGTTTGCTCATTGGCTCCCTGCATAAAACTTCCGCCGAAGGAAACAGTTCTTTTAATTGCTCATAAAATGTTGTATTCACGCCTACCTCTTCTTGGGTTAAATTGCAATTCGTAATTCTCGTTTCTGCAATTTCTTAATACTTTTTTTCATTCTACGCAGACAATTTGTTCTTTATGACAATTTGTCCAACTTTCCTTTATCCTATTGCAAAAGGAAGGTGGAAATTAATTCCACCTTTCCGGTTTATTCCTTATTCCAAAACTAATTTAGCCGCTCCGTAAATACCCGCATCATTACCGAGTGTTGCCAACGCAAACTTTGTATCACGACTTCCGTGGAATACGTTGGGAGTGTAATTCTTTACAATATAATCCAAAAGCACGGGACCTGCTTTACTTACACCGCCGCCGATTACGAATACATCCGGGTTTACAACACAGGCAATAGACGCACATGCTTTACCCAAATATGCACCGAACTCTTCTGCCACTTCGATTGCAAGAGCATCGCCTTCTTTTACGGCATCAAATACACTCTTTGCAGAAATAGATGCGCCGCGAAGACTGCTGGGCATATCGTCTTTTGCAAGTCTTAAGGTAGCAAGTCTTGCAATACCGGTTGCAGATGCATATTGTTCAAGACATCCTCTTTTACCGCAGCCACATACTGCTTCTTCTGCTTCGTTTACACAAATATGTCCGATTTCACCGCCGGAACCTGTTGCTCCGGCAAGCACCTTACCTTCAATGATAATGCCGCCGCCAACGCCGGTTCCCAATGTGACGGCTACCATATTGGAGTATCCTTGGCCGCCACCCTTCCACATCTCGCCTAATGCTGCTACATTCGCGTCATTACCGGATTTAACGGGCACACCAACCAGTTCACTCAATGTTTCGCTTACGTTAAACACACCCCAGCCAAGGTTTGCTGCCTTATGTATAATCCCCTGTGAATCCACGGGTCCGGGCACACCGATACCCACACCGATTACATCTGCTTTATCGATATTGCGTTCTGCCATTTTGGCAAGAATACTGTCCGCAATATCGGGTAAAA
>JAZNLG010000092.1:0-3357 GCA_045578965.1 Lachnospiraceae bacterium
TGATGCAGTTCCAGGCGGATATTCTGGGCATTCCACTCCTCATACCGGAAATCACGGAAACAACGGCCTTGGGCGCTGCCTTTATGGCTGCCATCGGCGGTGGATTTATAAACTCTCCCGACGAATTGCAAAATCACTGGCGGCTGGCGCGAACCTATGAACCCAAGATGGGTAACGATGAACGGTCACACTTGCTCTTCCAATGGCATCGAGCCGTGGAGCGGACCCGCGATTGGGCCAGAGAAATCCAGGAATGCGTGATATAATAAAAAGGCTTGACCGAATCGGGCAAGCCTTTTTCGCTAAAACAATGTGGTTATCCAATAAATCAAGCCATAGACCACGCTGGCGGACACGCCGTAAGCGATTACTGGGCCGGCGATGGTGAACATCTTTGCGGCGGTGCCGAGGATCATTCCTTCTGCTACTGTCAATATAGGACACAGCGTTTTTACATAAAAAGGTAATTTTCGCCAATTACATTTTCATCAAGTATTGATAGAGGGCTTTGATATACTCGATTTTAGCATCTCGCAATTCTAAAGGTATACTTCTCTCACCCGGTATCTCAAGATTGAATATACCGTTATATTTTATTTCTTTAAGTGCTTTTATAATTTCAGGGAAATCAACTGTTCCTCTGTTAAATGGCATCAGGTGTTGGTCGGTGTTGCCGTCATTATCAGCAATATGCAACGCTTTCAATTTGTCACCTGCTTTGAGTATAAACTCACGTTGATTTTTGTCTGTCAAATTCAGATGTCCTGTATCAAGGCAAATACCGAATTTACTGCTTCCTATACGTTCAATGATATATAACAAGTCGTCAGCGCTTCTATCTACTAATTCCGTTTTCTCAGGTGAGTGCGGACGAAGGTTTTCAAGACAAACTGTAATTTCCTTGTTTTTTATGTATTCTGCTAATATTTGCAGTTTCTCAATATTCTTTTCGATTTTTTCTTCTCGACCAAGGTTCGTTTCAGTCAGATTATCGCAATGAAGCACCATATTCTTAATGCCAATTTCTTCGTACATATCTATCCACTTAAAAAGTTCTTCCAAAGCGGTATCATCGGCACATATTTTAATTTTAAGCCAAAGGTGTCCTTGAGAAATTTCAAAATTATATTCTTTAAGAAAGTTAGCAAAATTTTGGGCAGTTTCAAGCACGTCGTCATTTCTTGATAATAATTCAAAACCGTGCTCATCCGAAAGCTCAGTGCAATATATCCCATTATCGATAAATCTTTTAATTGCATCTTCAACTTTTAGTTCCATATAGTAACTTGACCAAATACTGAGTTTCATATACATTTCTCCTTTTTAGAGATATAATTTGCAATATATGAATATAACACAGAGGAAGATTCTTTTCAACACATTACAACGCACTTTATTAATATTATCCGAAACTTTTTGGAAAGCTGATGTTGATACCCTCGGCATTGTTGAACAAGAAAAATGGGCGGAAGATATCCACCCGTTTTTCATATCATTTGTATTACCCAATAAATAATACCATACACCACACTCGCAACAGTTCCGAAGACTAAAACGGGGCCTGCAATTGTGAACATGTTGGCGGCGGGGTCGAGGATCATGCCCTCTGCTGGTGGCAAGTTAGAACCCATATATTCGTGTTCCGTTAGGACCCAATTTGAAAAACATTTACACCAGTTCAACGGTGTGATATAATAAAATTGAGGTGAATGAGATGTATATGTTTCCATTGTTTCTATTTATTGTGTTTATTATGGCAAGAGCCAATTCTACCTATCATCCTCATTTGCTATTTAAGCGATATGTTATCATCAAAAACAAAACCATTTCAAAGCTATTGATCGGCCAATCTGATCCTGTAAATGGCCGTACAAAAAATGCAAAAGCAAACCAAAACAAACTTACATATTGCGGAATAATTTTTTATTCCCTTTTTCTTTTATTAGTTTGTTTCTCTATTATTATGGCATTGCTTCCGGATCTTCCTTGCAATAGTTTCATCTTTGATTCGAAAACTTTATTTTTGGCTGGAAACACTCTTAACGAGAAACTTCCAGTTATATTTGCTTTTACGCTGCTCTTTGCTGAAGCTGCCTTTCATTTTGTTAATACTTCAAAATACGCAGTCGAGAAAACTACCGCAAAACGATTTACACGATTTCTATATTACTTTTTTGCGATAATGTTTTCCGCGGGTATGATTGGTAGCCTTTGGATGTTTGTTGAATCTATTCTGAGGTAAGCATATGAATGAGCTTCCAAAACGCAAAGCCATTCGCATTGAAGATTACGATTATTCCACACCCGGGTCATATTTCATTACAGTCTGCACTGTCAACCGTGAAAAAAACTTCTGGTGTGACCGTAGGGGCGAACTGTGTTCGCCCGCTAATATCCCGTTATCGGATATTGGAATAATCGTGGATAATGAAATTCAAAAGCTGAATACTGTGTATGATACTGTTCGTGTGGATAAGTACTGTATTATGCCGGATCATATCCATTTCATCCTTACGATTGACACCGATAAAGACGGGCGAACGCAGTTCGCCCCTACGATATCTCGCGTAAACAAGCAATTCAAAGGGTCGATTACAAAACAGGTTGGCAGACCCATTTGGCAGAAATCCTTTTATGACCACGGGATACGGAATCAGCAGGATTACGATGAGATTTGGCAGTATATAGAGAACAATCCTCTAAAATATGCATTGAAAAAGGCACCGTGAAAACGGTGCCTTTTTGCGGGCGAACGCAGTGTACAGTGTAGTAACATAGTACACAGGTGTGTAAAGACATGGTACACAGTTTTATAGTACAATAAAGGCATCAAAAACAGACAAAGGAGTGCTGTAAGATGCCGTGGGAGTGTAGAACTGTGGAAAATCAAAGAAGAGAATTTGCGCAAGCCGCCGAATATTGCAACAACTTTAGTGCTCTGTGCCGTGAGTTTGGTATTACCCGGCATACAGGGTACAAATGGAAGGAGCGCTACGCGGCACAGCAACCCCTCACAGACAGAAGCCGGCGACCGCATACCAGTCCATCCAAAACACCGGAAGAAGTAGAGCGGCTTATCCTGGCGGTTAGATCGGACAATCCCGGTTGGGGTGCCAGAACGATTAGAGATGTTCTTATACAGGAAGGTCATACAGATATTCCGTGTGCCAAAACGGTCAATAATATTCTTCATCGTTACAATTGCATTCGTCCGGAAGAATCCCAGAAGCGGCAGCCGTTTGTGCGCTTTGAGAAGGAATTGTGCAACCAAATGTGGCAAACAGATTTCAAAGGTGAGTTCCGAATGGAAGATGGTCGGTACTGTTATCCGCTGGATATCATAGATGACCATTCCCG
>JAZNLG010000093.1:0-2292 GCA_045578965.1 Lachnospiraceae bacterium
AACTATGACTTGATGAGCAAGCATCATTTTTACATTGTAAACAGTGTAAAAGTAAAGATTAACCATTGTTTAATGGCAAAACCCGGCACCAAGAAAAGTGATATCAAAGTGATTTATTCTCACGAGCAGGCTTTGGGACAGTGCAGTGAAATGCTTGCTAATATGGATGTCAAAGTAATTCCCTGCGAGAATACTGCGGTTGCTGCAAGAATGGTATCTGAAAGCGCAGACAATTCTGTAGCAGCACTTTCTTCCAAACAGTGTGCAGAACTTTACCAGTTAGAGATTTTGGAAGAAAATACCCAGAATAACGAGAACAATTACACCAAGTTTATCTGCATTTCCAAGAAACTGGAGATTTATCCCGGAGCAAAGAAAATCAGCCTTATGATGACCTTGCCCCACAAGCCCGGTTCTTTGTATGAGATGATTGCTAAATTCTCTGCGTTGGGAATTAACTTAACCAAGTTGGAGAGCAGACCGATTCCCAATAAGGATTTTGAGTTTATGTTCTATTTTGACTTGGATATATCGGTATACGATCAGGCGGTATTTAATTTGTTTGCCCAACTTGAACACGGTACGGAAGAATTTGAATTTATGGGATGCTATACGGAAGTGTAATATGTTGTCTTTTGTGAACTATACGGAAGTAAAAAAGTAATTTTTATGTAGTGTTGCACGAAAGTATAAAATCTGATTATTAAGGAGTATTATACGCCAATATGAAATACGGACTTTTGGGAGAAAAATTAAAACATAGTTTTTCACCGCAGATACACAATGCTTTTGGTATTGATGATTATATTTTAAAAGAGGTGCCGAGAGAAGAAATCGATGCGTTTATGAAGGCCAAAGATTTTACGGCGATAAATGTTACCATTCCTTACAAAGAGGCGGTGATTCCCTACTGCGTGCAGGATGAAGTATCCAAGGCAATCGGCAGTGTGAATACGGTGGTGAATCGCGAGGGCATTTTATATGCCTACAATACGGACTGTCTGGGCTTTCTTTATATGGCTACTGAGGCCGGTATTACTTTTACGGATAAAAAAGTGGTTGTCTTGGGAAGTGGCGGTACCGCCAAAACTGCTGTATATGTGGCAAGACAGGAAGGCGCGTCTGAGATTGTTGTGGTATCAAGAAGCGGTGCCAATATCAGCGAAGTATTCGGCGATGTGAAAACGGCAGATTATACGCAAACGGAAGCATATCAGGATGCGCAGATTATCGTGAATACCACGCCTTTGGGAATGTATCCCAATGTGCAGGCACAGGCGGTGGATTTGGACGTGTTTGCCAAGGCGGAAGCGGTAGTGGATGTGGTTTATAATCCTTTGCTTACGGCGCTTACTTTGCAGGCAAAGAAGAAGGGCTTAAAATATGTGAATGGCTTGCCGATGCTGGTGGCCCAGGCGTATTTTGCACAACGCTATTTTTATAATGAGGAGCCTCAAGTAAAGCCCGGTGATGAAGTTCTGTTAAAACAGGTCATTGCGGATATCGAAGCGCAGGTGCGTAACATTGTACTAATCGGTATGCCGGGAAGCGGTAAGTCTACCGTAGGTAAGGCTTTGGCAGAGAAACTCGGCAGAACTTTTGTGGATACCGACGAAGAATTTGCGAAGAAAGAGGGCATGCCTGCCGGCGCATATATCAAGCAGTTTGGCGAGGTGGCATTCCGCGATGCGGAGAGTCGTGTGGTAAAAGAATTTGCCAAGGAAAAGAGCCTTGTGATTGCTACCGGCGGGGGAAATATTTTGCGGGAAGAAAATAGGGATGCAATGATGCAAAACAGCTTGATTGTATATCTTGATAGAGAGTTATGTAAACTTGCAACCGACGGCCGCCCTTTGTCTGGGAATATGGATAAAATGCAAAAGTTATATGAAACGAGATATCAGATTTATGTAAACTTGTCTGATGTACATTTGAAGGTAGAAGAAGATAATATAGACGGATTGACAGATGCGATTATAGAGTTGTTTTAGCAGATGTGTTTGTGTTATGTAAACTATAGGTTGAGCATTAAATGAAGAAGTTATAATTATTTTTATACAGGAGAGTACTATGAAAATTTTAGTTATCAACGGCCCAAACTTAAATATGCTGGGCATTCGTGAAAAGAATATATACGGAACACAGGATTACAAAGCGCTTGTGGAATTTTGTGAAAAGGCGGGGGCAGATAACGGTGTGGAGATTACCTGCTTCCAGTCCAACCATGAAGGAAGTATCGTAGATAAAATTCAGGAAGCTTATGGAGTTTATGATGGTATCGTAATCAATCCT
>JAZNLG010000094.1:0-3207 GCA_045578965.1 Lachnospiraceae bacterium
AGGACATTTACCCTCTACGAGCTGGGACTCTGTCCAGAAAGATTCACAAGGAGTACAGTAAAGACCTTCGTACGCATCCTTATAGATATCACCCTGGTCATATAATCTCTTGAAAATCTTCTGAACCTGTTTCTCATGGTAATCGTCCGTTGTACGGATAAACTTGTCATAAGAAGTATTCATCAAATCCCAGATATCCTTAATCTGGCCTGCCACACCATCAACAAATTCCTTTGGTGTTACACCTGCTTGTGCCGCCTTAATCTCAATCTTCTGACCATGCTCATCCGTTCCTGTCTGGAAGAACACGTCATAACCGTCTTTTCTCTTATATCTTGCGATACTGTCTGCCAATACGATCTCATATGTATTACCGATATGAGGTTTTCCCGATGTATAGGCAATCGCCGTAGTCATATAATATTTTCCCTTATTCATAATTGCTCTCCTTTATCTGAAATTCTTTTTACCAAATTACGCCGGTAGACAATTTGTCCACAAAAGCCTTTGTATTGGCAAGAACATCCCCGCCAAACACTGCAGAACCCGCAACAATGACATTGGCTCCCGCTTCTACTATTGTATCCACATTATGGATATTAATACCGCCGTCTACTTCCACATCCACGGAAAAACCGCCATCTGTAATCATACGGCGCAGTTCCTGCACGCGTCCGACAGACGCCTCCATAAACTTCTGTCCTCCAAATCCCGGCTCCACACTCATAATCAATACCATATCTACAAGCCCCAGCCAGGGCATGACTTCAGCAACCGGGGTCGCCGGCTTAATGGAAAGGCCTACCTTACAGCCACATTCCTTAATCTTTAACAATGTAGCTTCCACATCCCCGCAGGCTTCCAAATGGACTGTAATAATGTCCGCACCCGCTTTGGCAAATTCCTCTATATATCGGATCGGTTCGGTAATCATCAAGTGCACATCGAACACAATATCCTTTATCTTACGAAGTGACTGCACAACACACATACCGTATGAAATCGACGGCACGAACACGCCATCCATAACATCGATATGAAGGTACTTTGCTCCGCCTTCTTTGACGCTGTTAATCTGCTCACCCATAATGGTGCAATCAGCCGCTAAAATCGAAGGGGCTAAAATATTCATAATGTCTCTCCTCTTTTTCCGTAACCCTTGCGGAAATCTGTGCGCATTTACTATAAGGCACAATTTCCCATGTTTATCTATAATAACATATTTCAGGAAAATAAAAAAGGACATTCTGTCAAAGAATGATGTGCTCTGTCTGCACATACCATTTAAAAAAAGACCTGGTGACAACACGTGAAACAAATTCTTCGGCGAAAGCCTCTGATTATACTTATTTCTGCCGGTATTTCCCTACTTATTTTAGCCGGATTCTTATACGTACGGAAAAACGCTTTTTATAATTTTTGCAACGAAATATTTACTTCAGAAATGGAACAGGACACCCTCGGACTCCACTATACCATTGCCCATCCAAAGGATTTCGGCATTAAACAAAAGGAAGCCACCCTTCCTCTTTATGAAAAGAAACAGGCACTTAAAGACTATCAGAATATTAAGGACTATTCCGACACCCTGCAAACCTTTGACCCTCAAAAACTATCCGTTGAGGAGCGATATACCCAAAATCTGTTAATCGATTCCCTGTCTACGGATTTGGAAGGAAAGCAATATTTTTATTTACAGGAAATGTTTTCGCCCTCCGGCGGTATCCAGATACAGTACCCGATTCTGATGGCGGAATACACATTCCGTTGTAAAGAGGATATCGAAAACTATCTTGCCCTTCTTAAAATGACGCCGGAATATTTTGCAAGTTATTGTGATTTCACAAAGGAAAAGGTACAAAAAGGATTCGGAATGGCGGATTTTGCCCTTGAGAAAGTCATTTCCCAATGCAAAACCATTATCACTTCGGAAGAAATTGAAAATGGCAGCCACTTTCTGGTTACCACTTTTGACGAACGGTTGCAAAAGGCTATAGAAGAAGGAATTATAAACGAAAAAGAAGCCGGTGATTACCGCCTTCTTAATAATGAATATCTGAAAAATTATGTCCTGAAAGCCTATTGCGACCTTGGCAGGACTCTTGAAACATTTATGGGAAGCGGCCAAAATGATGCCGGACTCTGTGCCTTTGAACCGGGAAAAGGATATTATGCCTGGCTGTTTAAACGAACCACAGGTTCCGACAAACCCATCGATGAAGTATACAAAACCCTTGCGCAGAATTACTACAATACCATGTATCAGTTAAGGAGTGATCTGATTGCTTTCCAAAATACCTGCAGTTTAACAGAGGCCGAATTATCGTATTTTACCCTGAGTGATTCGGATGATATCCTTGCGCACCTGACCAAACAAATGGAAGACGATTTTCCTTCCGTTTCCGCAACTTTTAATACACCGTCCTTCTCAGCAACCGTTAAAGACGTCAGTCCGTCCCTGGAAAAATTTACGGCCCCGGCGTATTATTTGGTTCCGCCGATTGACGACAACTCGCAAAACTCCATCTACATCAATAGGTCCATGGCTCCGAGCGGTTTGGAACTATATACAACCCTTGCCCACGAAGGTTACCCCGGCCACATGTACCAGACTACCTATTACCAGATTTACCGCGATGCCAATAGTCTTCCGTATCTACGCAGTACTCTTAACTACGGCGGCTATGTGGAGGGCTGGGCGCTGTACGTCGAACTCCTTTCGTACGAATACGCTGCCGACTTACTAATCGAAGACACCGGCAAAGAAGACTACCGCCTTTTATTTGACATTTATAAACAGGAGCGTTGCGCCTCCCTTGCCTTATTAAGCCTTTTAGACATCGGTATCCACTACTACGGTATGGACCTTGCCCGCGTAACCGAACTCCTAAACGCTCATGGCATCACCGACCCAGACGCCATTCGCGACATCTACGAATACATCATCGAAGAGCCCTGCAACTACCCTAAATACTATTGGGGCGCACTCGAAATATTCAGCCTTAAAGACCACGCCAAACAAGAACTCGGCTCCAAATACAGCGACTACGCCTTCCACCAATTCTTCTTAGAAAGCGGTCCCTCTGACTTTACATCTTTACAAGAACGTTTAAAGGAGGAATAGCCCACCGGCTATTCCTCCTCAATCATACTATCCAGATAACCTCTGTCCCAGAGTAGGATTTTAAGTTTTTTGGCGGCCTCAAC
>JAZNLG010000095.1:0-2198 GCA_045578965.1 Lachnospiraceae bacterium
TGATCCATGCCGGCAAGGGCGTTGACAAAGAAGCCATGAAGAGATTTGCACACTTGAATCTCGAATATCCGTCCGGATGCATTATTGCAAAGGCCACATTGGCGGACTGCGTTGTGATCGACGAGGCGATGAAAGGCACTCTTAGAGAAAAGAATTTCTTGGTTTATCAAGGGACCACAGAAGATGCCGATTGGCATGGATATGGTTTTAAATTAGAAAACGTAGAAAAAACAAGCCCAGTTCCCGTTGATGGAAAACTGAGCTTGTGGGAATATGATGGGTAAAGTAAGCTTGAGCCTTATTGGCCAACAGTTCGATAAATAAGAATTTATCTAACAGTTCGCATCGTTTGAATCTGAGTAAAGGAGTTTTGCTCTATGTGGAAATACACAGAACTTGATGCATATAACACGATCAGTCTGCATGATTGCAAAGCTACTTCCATCACTATGGAAGGCAGCAATTTGATTTTTGATTTTCCGGATGGCTTCTGGATTACACCAGCCAGCAAGTATATTAATCACGATCGTCCAATAAAAACCGGACCTGCTCAGTTGTGTATTCGCGGAGTTTTCAAGGACGCGCCGTTTGACGCTATCGATATATATAAAACATTTCGTATATTGGGGAAGCCTGTTTTTTGCCGCAGATTGCAACCAGAACACCCTATATTCCTTAAAATGTTCCAGACCAGAAAATATGAGTTGGAGTTTATTACCGAATACCACGCAGCTATATCTTCCCTATACCAATGCTGGATATGGAAAAAGAAATCTGGAGTTTATGCAGAATGTCAGTTTGAACTTACCGCTAAAAGCATTGAATATCGCTGGAATGAAATTCGTTATGATCGCGAATGGTAATAAGATAATTAGCCAAATTCCAATAGGTCGAACAATTAGGAAAATAAGAATTTGACGAGGTGTGATATGGCTTCAAATAAAGAGTATTTGGATTTTGTATTGGAGCAGTTATCCGAATTAGAGGAAATAACATACAGAGCAATGATGGGCGAATACATCATCTACTATCGCGGCAAAATCGTTGGTGGAATTTATGATGACAGATTACTTGTAAAGCCGGTTAAATCCGCAGTTTCTCTTATGACAACCGCAACCTATGAATCGCCTTATGATGGAGCAAAAGAAATGCTGTTGGTCGATAATATAGACAGTAAAGAGTTTCTGACGGAACTGTTTAATGCGATGTATGCTGAACTTCCTGCACCAAAGAAAAAGAAATAAACCAATCCCAATTTGCAGGTGAATTATATGAGAACAAGAAAGGTTGTTGTACTGCCATACGATGTGGCATGGCAATCTGCTTTTGAAAAAATAAAGAGTGAGATTAAAGAAGCAATTGGCGATTTAATCATCGGTATTGAACACGTCGGAAGCACCTCTGTCGAAGGAATGTCTGCCAAGCCTTGCATTGATATTGATGTAATCATTAAGGATTACTCGGCGTTTGCTGCGGTAGTTGAAGGTTTGAAAGGAATCGGCTATATCCACGAGGGTGACCTCGGCATCAAAGACAGAGAAGCATTCAAATACACGGATAAACTCCATTTGATGATGCATCATTTGTATGTATGTCCGCAGTATTCCAAAGAATTACATCGTCATACCACATTTAGAGATTTTTTGCGAAGCAATCCCGAAGCGGTTAGAAAATATAGCTTGATAAAAGAAAAAGCCGCCGAGCTCTTTCCAAATGATATAGACGGATACATAGAGTATAAATCACCGTGTATTGAAGAACTGTATAAAGAATGCGGTTTGAAATAAATTCCAATAGGTCGAACAGTTAGGAAAATAAGAATTTAACGGAGAATAAGTAATGAAAATCTACGATATTTCCCAAGAAGTTTTCGGTTGCCAAGTGTATCCCGGCGCCCCAATGCCGGAGAAAAAAGAACTCAAATCGATGGAAAAGGGCGAAGTATATAATTTGACGGCATTTAGCATGTGTGCACACAACGGCACGCATATAGATGCACCGTGTCATTTTATTAAAGACGGAAAACCTGTGGATGAAATGTCATTGGAAGCATTTATCTGAATGGCTTACGTAGTAGAGCACAGTGGGGTTGTTACCGATAATGACGCCACAGAAATAATCGAAAAAGCCAAAAAGCATAATGCGGAAGCAGCAAAAAGAATTCTGATCAAAGGAGATGTCGAGATATCTTTAGAGGC
>JAZNLG010000096.1:0-1839 GCA_045578965.1 Lachnospiraceae bacterium
TGGTCTTTGACGTTAATCTCGTCAACGCCCCATTCACGCAAACCGGCTACCGCCTTAGCATAGGGGTCTAGCAAAATCTTATTTTTGTCAAAAATAAATCCTTTCTTAGGATTGTACGGGCCATCCATACGGTATGCGTATTCCAAATCTTCGATATCCAAACCAAATACAATCATGGAATAGCAGTTACCGATACGGTAGTTTTCCGGAAACGGCAATACCGCAAACGGTTCCTTTTCTTTTCTCTTAAAAAGAAGCAGTTCACAGGATGTAGCATTACTGGAATGAATCGTAAAATTAATTCCTCCCACAATTGCCGTCGCTCCGTTTATTTCATAAAATCCGGGTCTGACCGGGTAACCGTTGATTTCATCAAGCGGTTTTATATTTGTATGTTGTTTTCCTAATGGCATTATTTTTTTCACGCTCTCTATCTCCCGCGCAAGGCTGCAGGTGTAATAATATTTCCCCTATTATTCCCCTGTGAAAACAAACTACGCCTGAGATTTCACCATCTCAAGGGCTTCTTCAATGACTTTGTCCATATCATAGTACCGGTACTGGCCAAGACGTCCCCCAAACAAAACATTCTCTTCTGCCTCTGCCAGTTTCTGATACTCTGCAAATAACGCATCGTTACGTTCATTGTTAATCGGATAGTATGGCTCGTCGCCCTTTTTCCAATCTGCCGGATATTCCCTGGTAATAACAGTATCCGGCTGCTTACCAAACTCAAAATGCTTATGCTCTATGATACGTGTGTAAGGAATCTTTCGTTCCGTATAATTCACAACCGCATTACCCTGGTAATTCTCTTCGCCTTCAATGAGTTCATGTTCAAAACGAAGTGAACGGTATTCCAATTCACCAAGCTTATAATCAAAATATTCATCAATCATACCGGTGTAGAGGATTTTACCGAAGGTGTCCGACGTCTGAGCCATAAACTCACGATAATCCGTATTCAGGCATACTTCAATGCCTTCTAACATCTTCTCCACAATGCCGGTATAACCGCCAACCGGGATTCCCTGATAACGATCGTTAAAATAATTATTATCGTATGTAAAACGCATCGGAAGACGCTTAATAATGAATGCCGGAAGTTCTTTGCTGTCACGTCCCCACTGCTTCTCCGTGTAGCCCTTAACCAACTTTGTGTACACATCCGTTCCGACAAGCGAAAGTGCCTGTTCTTCAAGATTCTTAGGCTCCGTAATACCAAGTGCTGCCTTCTGCTCTTCAATCTTAGCCTTTGCCTCTGCCGGAGTCTTAATGCCCCAAAGTTTACTGAAGGTATTCATATTAAAAGGCATGTTGTAGAGTTCATCCTGATACACCGCTACCGGCGAATTCACAAAATGATTAAACTCCGCAAATCTATTCACATAGTCCCAAGTCTCTTTATTGGAAGTATGAAAAATATGTGCGCCGTACCAATGCACATTAATACCATTCCAATCCTTCGTATAAATATTGCCTGCAATATGATCCCTTTTATCAATTACAAGGCATGTTTTCCCTTTTTTTGTCATCTCATGGGCAAATACTGCGCCAAAAAGGCCCGCTCCCACGACTAAATAATCATAATGCATATAGATTCCCACTTTCTTAAATTGTCCCTATTTTACTACATTTAATAAGTTGTCTCAAGTTAAAAGGGATATGTATGGGATTTTGGACAAAATGAAGGAATTGATAACCCACCTTATCAAATGCTTCATTTGATATATTTCCTCAAAAACATTGTCAAATGCGTAATATTTCATTATAATGGTAGTAGTAAAAGGTTTTACTAAGTATTTACCATAACATTTTACAAGGAAGGATATGGCATTA
>JAZNLG010000097.1:0-5752 GCA_045578965.1 Lachnospiraceae bacterium
TGCCCATTTGGGAAAAATATCTGGTATATGCAACCGCTTTCGGTTTGTCTGACAAGATTATTAAAGCAATCAGCATTAACTGTCCCGAATCGGTACAGAGTGAAATGCTCAGCAACCCTTGTTATCGTACCAGAACCTTCCATCATAGCAGCAGTCGTTCCTTCCATTCTGCAACACGTTCTGCATCCCATACAGCCCGCTCAGGCGGCGGCTTTGGCGGCAGCGGCGGTGGCGGCGGTTTCGGCGGCGGTGGCTACGGTGGTGGTCGCGGCGGCGGTGGCGGTGGCGGCGGTCACTAAAAACATCGTCCGAACAGGCATTGCGCTTACTTTTTTAGACGCAAACAATTTGATAAATCAGAAAATGCTACGGTTATCCGAAAGGAAACCGTAGCATTCTTTTTTGCCAATATAATATTATTTCATTTTGCCTGCTATCAAACATTGTTAGTACTATGATTTAACGATGCCTTTTACACAACTCTTGCGCCACAGTACGGGCAATTTCTGCTTCCGTCCAATACGCCCAGACAATGAGGGCATTTCTGAGGATATCTGTCCTTCTCTTCGTCTGTTAATTCATTGCTGTCAAACAGAATCGGGGCGGTTCTCACATCATCATCCGCCATATTGAACAACTCTTCTTCCTTAAAACCAAACATTCCGCCAATCATATTTCCGGGGAACATCTGCAATTTATTGTTGTAAATAGTAACCGCATCATTATAAAACTGTCTTGCAAACGTAACCTTATCTTCGGTTTCCGCAAGTTCTTCCTGCAGTTTCAGGAAATTCTCATTTGCTTTTAATTCCGGATAACTCTCCGAAACTACAAACAAGGATTTCAATGTAGCACTAAGCTGCTTATTTACCGCAATTTTATCTTTTGCATCATGCGCACTTAAATAACCGCTTCTGGCCGCTGCCACATTCTCCAGAATTCTCTTTTCATGTGTGGCAAATCTTTTAACGGTTTCCACCAAATTCGGCAGAAGGTCAAATCGTCTCTGCAACTGCGCATCAATCTGTGCAAACGAATTTTTAACATTGTTTCTTGCTTTTACCAAACCGTTGTATGTAATGATTACAAATACTGCCACTGCAATAACTACCACTAACACAACCAATGCCACCGCAATAACAACAGCAATTCCTGCTCCCATTCCCATATCGAATCCTCCTCTTATCAAATTAATGGAATTATATCATCTGTTTATTTTTTTCGCAATATTCGACATAAAATCGTCAAATACACAAAGGATCATTTGCCACACATTTATGGGCATTTTACTGTCAATCAATTTTTTATAAAAATATCCTTAATCTGTAAATTGTTAAAATCAACGTGCAACGCCTCAGACACTTCTTCTTGGCTAAACGTTTTATATATCGTTTTGGAAATGTACTTCTCCGCCATTTTGATGATGCCCTTATAGTCCGGAATATCATCAGGGAAATAAATTCCCCCCGCGTTTTTATTTTTAATCATCCACACTACGGCTGCAAGCGCAGACATAGACACCGGCGTAATGGTAGGAGTCTGCCAATAGGAATCTTTCGGGCTCTTATACAAAAAAGACGGTTCAATGCGATTCCCCACCCATACCGGATCAAATTTATCGCCCAACAGAAGAATCCCCACATACTCCGTACCGGAAGCAATGTGTTCTTTATATGCCACCTCAAATTCTTTGGGATATACATAACCATGAATAATATGCGGCTCCGGTCCGTCTTCCCGGTCTTGGGGCTTATTCGGATCCGCATTGGGATAATCATTTACTTTGGCCTCCTTAAAATACCGGTCTGCAAAAGGACAAGGCTGATAAAGAAAAAGGACCGTAGGCCGATAAACCACCTCATCGCCTTCTTTTACTTCAAAATGCTTTGCAATGGATACTGTTTCCTCATGCGGCACAAGGTAGGCCTCAAATCTTCCGTTCGGATAATAGGTTGCGCACCGGCTGTCTGCCGCAATCCGCTTAAATTCCAGAAAGCCTTTATCGTATTTGATGTAATTACATTCCTCTTCAAAATCAATCTTCTCATGAGTACCGATATCAATCGTGGCTTCACTGAGCATTTCAAACCAGAAGGACTCCATACACCAGGTACTGTACAGCAGATTATCCCGGTACTCGCCTTTCATCTCCTGTAAATCCACATCATTGACATGAATCTGGCGCACCCCGAGATATCGGGCCGCCTCATTAAACTTGCCTGCCTTCAACAGATTCTTCAAAGTTTTATCTTTTTTAAATTGGGTATTGGCCACATATTCAATGGCTGCTTTTACAAAGTGGGATACCAACCCCGGATTATTTCCGTGATGTAAAACAATGGGATACCGATTCACATTAGCATCTGCTGACAGTTTATTTCGCAACTCATGTTTTAATTCATTCTCATTAAAAATACTGTACCAATGATCCGGCCAATCCGCTTCGCCGGTGTTTATGTACATAATGTTACGCCTTGCGCACCATTCGCAGATATCTCTTGTTCCCACCATATCCGCAAAATCAATCAGTAAATCACCTTCCGCCAGATACGGTTCAAAAACCTTTCCGAAATTCTCCCTTGTCACCTCACTGACAATAAAATTCGGCACAATACCGCCCATCACTACAAAGTCATCAAACTCTCCCGGATTGCCGGTTATGACATAAAACTTATTCTCATTAAAACGGATTTCCTTGGACAGTTTCTCATAAAAACTTTTACCCACTGCACCAAATCCAAACTGAACAATACGTCCGTCAAATTTAACCAACTTCCCCTTCCAATCCTTTCGTTTCATTCGTTTAATAAAATGGTATTATCTTGCCTTCCGCACCCTTTTACGGGACTACTCCACGTCAATGGGCAACTGTTTGCGTACCCTTACCTTTTTCGGTTCCGCATACCCCTTCTGAAGATAAATCTCTATTTTTTTCTTCTGGTACTCATATAAAATCTTCTTCAAGTCAACGGACAACCGCTCTCCGATTACCACAATTTTATGAATACCATTGTTGATAAAATAATCTGCAGAAGGCATATCCTGAGGATAAATATCCCAACTGTTATCAAAAACGGTTACGTCAATGCGATGTCTGTGCAAACGATTGCTGTCCAGCAAAAAAGCAGGTCTCGCATCGTCTTTTAACACTATCTTCTGCAGTTCCTGTGCACCGGCAATCAAACCCATACCTACCGACTGATTATCCACGGTAGTACGCGCTCCCGGCTGTTCAATGGTACCGTTAAAAGCAGGAATCGGCCGATAACCTTCTTTGGCCAGGGCAATCCCCACTTCAATACTTTCCGCACCGGGTAAATCCACAATCAAAGCCGCGTCTCCGAACTGTTCCTCCGGAAAATCCAGAACCGGCACTTCAAACAATGTAAAATTATATTCTTTGGAATGGTCATGAATTCCTACAAACGGAACCGGTCGTACCCACTCAATCCACTTTTTACCCAAAGGAGCCCATATACGATATAACTCTTTATCTGTCATCTTCCGTTCCCCTTTCTATAATCACCGGCGTGTCTGCCGCTCCGGAATCAATACGGGCAGATTTGCTGATTCTTGCATAATATCCGGCGTGTTTGCCGTCAACGGTATAGCAACCGAGACAAACATTATATTTCTCTCCGTTCTCGCCTTCCAGCGGTTCTACGAAGAATCGCTTCTGCGCCAGATACTTCTTAGGATGACGTTTTACATCCTTCATAATTTCTTTGTATTCGTTGCCGACACAAGCTTCTTTGATGGATATTCCGTCCCCCACACGTCCGCATGCCGGCTTATAAATGTAACCGTCTTTTCCTTTGGCGTCTTTTACTTCCAGGGTCTCGGGAAGCAATTCTCTCCAGGTGCTCATACTAATTCCTGCCTTCTCCAAAGCATCCCAAACCAAAGGAAAACGCTTGGTCTGTGCATACATTGCAACCGGATGATTACAGGTTGGAACCGTAGCACCATAATAGTCCTTGTAATATTTGCGACGCATCTCAATCATCCATTCCAAGGGTGTATAACGGTATACCATATCCAGTTCGCCTTCATTGCCATCAAGAATACTGTAAGCCTTACCGTTTTCAAATTTAACATGATCCGCTGCGCCGTAAATCACTTCAAATCCTTTTTCTTTCAGTCGGTCACCTAAAAATTGCATCACCTGTCTGTCGTCACTGTAAGAGGTACAATGCACTACCATAATTCTGCCACCTGGTCGCACCTTGCCGCTGATGGCATTTACAAGATTTTCACCAAAATTCATACACCAATATTTTTCCTGTTGTCCGATTGCCTCCAATGCCAACCGGGGCATAAAAGAGCCCTCCGCATAACCGCCCGGTACATCACTGTTTACTTCACTGACCGCCCATTTACCATCTGTGGTAGGATGAAAATCATACCGTTTTAACCGCACATGTTTGTCCGGCTCATAATTGGTCAGTTTATGTATTTCCCTCCGGATTCTCTTGGGTAATGCCAAGGGTTTGGTCAGTTCCTGATGAAGATTCAGATATTCTTCTGCAGCCTTGGTTTCCCGATCCAACGCCTCAATGTACTGAACCAGTTCCTTGTGTTCTTCCGGGGAAATGGCCAACACATAAGGTGCCACCGTATTATGGTCCAGATACTGCGGGTCCCACTTGTAGCAATCAAACATAAGGTCCAGTCTGTAGTCTTCGTATTTTTCTTTTGGAATGGGTATTAATTTCATAATAAGTGCCTCTTAACAAATTAATCTGTACATAAAAAAGTATACCACAGTCCATAGAACTGCGGTACACTTTTAAAAATAATATTTTCGGTTTTATTCTTCTACTGCCTCGGCATCGCCTTCAGCATCAACATCTTCCTCAATTTCAAGGTCTTCATCAACCTCTTCAAATTCAACATCACTTACATCTTTACCGTCTGTGGTAACGCCGGTGATTTCATCTCTCTTTGCGCAGTATGAGCACAAACGTGTACGGTTTTCAGCAATTGCCTGTTCAACAGTACCATAGGTTAAAGTATCACTCTGGTTCAAAGATGAGCAATCGTCATGTGTGTGATATACCTTACCAAAAGGACTCCAGTATACGTCGTCGCTGATTGCTTCCATAGCCGCCTGCTGCTCTTCTGCAGATACGGGGTTGTAATCAATACTGCATGCGCCACCGATTAAAAGTGCAATTACGGCTACAACAGTAGCAATAACTTTGGTCTTCTTATCTGCTTCCTTGTTGGTTAATGCAAGAATTACAAAAGGAATAAAGCATACTGCACATACGATGAGACCCATATTGTTCCACAACCAGAACAGGGTTTTATTCTTTTCACTTGCAGGCTTGATGTGGTTCGCCTTCTTCCAGAACTGTGAACCTACGATTACGCAGATTAAGTCTAAAACAAGGAAGGCAATCATCTGCCACAAACTGGGCATAAAGTTCAAGTTAACCTTACCGATAAGCACTAAATATGCCAATACTTCAAAAGCAAGCGCTACTACCCATAACACAATCGCACCAACGCGGAAACCGGTTGCATTTCCTACGGGAGCTGCTGCTTTTTTCTTACGTGAACCTGCTTTTACTTCTTTGCCGCTGTCAGCGTCCACGATTTTCTTTTTCTTTGGTTCTGCCATTTTTAATTCCTCCTAAAATGTGTTTACAACAACTTCTTTTATTATACTTACAATCGGCATATAAAACAAGGCATCAGACGAATTTTGTCGTTTACCTTGACTTATAAAACCAATTGACCGATAATT
>JAZNLG010000098.1:0-17393 GCA_045578965.1 Lachnospiraceae bacterium
TCCGTATACTGGAAAATCTGTACCGTCACCACTATGATACCGAAAATACCTGTTTTGGTAAGTACACCGGATAAAAGTGCCGACGCCGGCGCCGGTGCCACAGGATGGGCTTTCGGCAACCAAATGTGTACCGGGAACGCACCCGCTTTGACCGCAAATCCAAACATAATACAAATACCTGCCGCAATCACCTGACCGGGCAAATAAACAAGACTACCGAATCCAAACATAATACCGTTGGCAATTTCAGCAAACGCCACGGTGCCAAGACTATTGTACAACATAAAAATACCCATCAGCATTACCATGCCGCCAATAATGGAAATACCAAGATAGGTTTCTGCTGCTTTTAAAGCCTCCGGCTTCTCTTCCTGTGCAACCCAAACATAAGAAGTTAAGGACATAATCTCAAAGAAAACGAAAGTCGTGAAAAAGTCTGTGGATAAGAAAACCCCCATGGTTGCCCCCTGGGTTAATAACAGAAACGCATAGAAGCGGTTCCGATTATAATGCTTTGCAAAATACTCCGGACAAAGCAGGGTCACCATCATCCACATAAATGCCACCACCATGGCATAAACACTGCGGAATCCATCCAAAGTAAAATGAAGACCCATACCGCAAATTTCCGGCAATTCCAATTCATAATTCATAAAAGTACCCATTACTACCGGCGAAATAGACACAGAAGCATCCGAAGCAAGGGAACTCACAAAACGGCTAACCATTCCATACCCCGACAATACTACGAAAGCCGTCAGAGCAAATTCACTAATGGTTACCAGATTTGCCACCAAATTCCTTGCCGACTTCCATTTCAGTCCTACCAAATACGAAATCAAGGCACCAATCATCGGATAAAATATCATTATGCCAATTAAAATATCATATCTCATACAAAACTCCATTCTGCTTTATGCAGCAAATAACGTTGTTTCTATCAAATCTGTTTCAGTCCGACACGTAAACCGGACAATTTTTTATAATAATCCGCTTGCAATCTGTGTAAAGTAATCCACAATAGGTCCGGAATATAAGCCGAACAATACACAACCAAGGGCAAAAATATACAACGGAATTAACATTCTCCAAGTAGGGTCTTTGGCCTTCTCATAGCCTTCATCATTCTTCTCCGGTACAAGTACAAATGCTCTTATTACAATGTTCATCATATAAATACCGGTCAAAAGCGCGGAAATCAACAAAGCTGCAATTCCTACATACGCCATTATATTACCGCTTTCCACAGCCGCTTTGGTCAAATTCCACTTACTCACAAATCCGCAAAGCCCGGGAACACCCATAAGCGCAAGGGCTGATAAGGTAAACAATACAAAAATCTGCGGCATTTTTTTGCCAAGTCCGTTCAACTGGTGCACAAAGGTTTTACCGCTCTGCACAATAATCGCACCCGCACAAAGGAAAGATAAAATCTTCATAAACGCATGGAATACCATATGACTTAAGCCACCCACCAGTCCCAAAGGACTCATCAGTACTACACCAAACAAAATATAAGACAGGTTACTGACAGTAGAGTACGCAAGACGTCTTTTTAGATGGGTCTCTTTCACGGCCATGGAACATCCGTAAACGATTGTAAATACCACAAAACCCATAATCACGTACTGGGCCCAGGTTCCTTTTAAGAACTCCGGACCAAACATATAATAGGTCAGTCGCATTGTGGCAAACGCACCCGCTTTTACTACGGCCACCGCATGAAGTAAGGCCGTAACCGGCGTAGGCGCCACACCTGCCTGGGGCAACCAGGAACTTAGAGGAAAGATTGCCGCTTTTACACCAAATCCCATAAATGCAAACACATAAACCAGTAATAAAATGTTTTCACGATTTCCAATCGCTTCCAAATTGAGCACTCCGCCATACGCGAAATCCGGTGTCACGCCATAAGTGATCACAAAAATCATACCAATAAAAGCAAAGGCCGCACCGCCAATGGAATAATACAGATACTTACGGCTTGCAAGAATGGCTTCTCTTGAACCGCTGTGCATTACCAAGGGGAAAGTCACCAAGGTCAACATTTCATAAAAACCATACATAGTCAGAACGTTTGCGGCCATGGAAATACCCAGAGTCACACCATAAGTCATGGTATAAAACATAAAGAAACTCTTTTCTTTTCCCTCATGCTTCATATATTCGAAAGCATAAAGAGTAGCAAAGGGCCAGAGAAAGGCTACCATCGCAGTAAACACACTGCCCAAGCCGTCTAGTTTAAACGCTATACTCAAATCACCGAAGAAATGAATCAAATTCATGGTTTCTGTCGGCGGATTGAATAGGATAAAAAACACCAAAATACTTGTAAGAATCACAAGCGTTTCCACATAAATATGCATACCGCGGTTCTTTTTGAAAGGAAGAACGGGAACCAGCGCACCGCCAAGTATCGGCAATAGAATTGCAATCGGTAAAATATAAGATGGCATACTTTTTCCCCTTTCCTAAAATACTTTCGCAGGTATCCAGAGAATGTAGTCTGTAACCACTTCTGAGAAGATACCGCCCGCAAAACTTAAAATAACAAGAATAAGAATCGGAATCCACATCCATGCGGAAGCCTCTTTTCTTGGATTGTTTTCGTAATCATAATCCGTTCCCGGGAAAAATCCCTTAATGGGAATCGGCAAAAGATATCCGGCTGTCAGCAAGGCACTTGCCAATAAAATCGCGGGAATAATATAGCGGAATGCACCAATTTCCGATGCCAGCGCACCGGTTGCAAGATACCACTTGCTCACAAACCCACCTGTAGGCGGAATACCGATTAAACCAAGAGACGCAATGGTAAAGCCCCAGGTTGTAACGGGCATTTTCTTACCGATACCTGTTAATTCATCTACGCGTTCTTTTCCTGTTTCATGGATAAAAGCACCGGCGCAAAGGAACAACGCCGTTTTAATCAAAGCATGGAATACCACGTGTAATAAAGAACCGGTCAGGCCCTGCGGATCAAGTACCGCAATACCCAGTAAAATATAAGAAATCTGGCTGACGGTTGAATACGCCAGACGCTTTTTTAACACTTTTTCACGATACGCAAGAAGCGAACCCATAAATACGGTAATCAACGCAAGAATCATCCAAGTGGTCTGTACCCATGTTCCACGCAAAAATTCATAGCCGACAATATAGTAAACCACTCGAACCAAGGCCAAAACACCGGCTTTTACAATGACACCGGATAACACAGCAGAAGCCGGAGCAGGCGCAACAGGATGTGCTGTAGGAAGCCATGCATGCATAGGAAACATACCTGCCTTTACGCCGAAACCGATAATTGCAACCATTACTGCCACTAAAATCAGCGTAGGATGCTGTGCCACTTTGGCCATATCAAGGGTTCCGCCGGCAACAAAATCCAGCGTTGTCGTGTTCTGATATAAGAAATAAATTGCAAAAAGCCCCATATATGCGCCGGCCAATGAATAAAAGATATATTTTAAGGCAGCCATAATGGATTCTCTGGTCTTGGTTTGCATTACCAAAGGGAAGGATAACAAAGTAACCATTTCAAAGAACAGGTACATTGTCACAAGATTTCCCGCAAAATCCAAGCCCTGTAACACACCGTAGGTCATAAGGAAGAAGCCGTAGTAATTTTTTTCGCCTTTCATGTAACGGAAAGAAAAGGCTCCTGCGCACACAAAGGCAATAGTCGAAACCCAGGCAAATACCGTTCCCGCTTCATCTATGCGAAACATTACAGGAATATTATCCAACAATTCAAACAGAACCACAGGCTTGCTTGCAATCTCAGATATCAATACATAAGCACTACTACCCGCTGATAAAAGCATCAGAATACTGAATATAATATGCATTTTAAAATACGGTCTCTTCGCCCCTTCTTTGGACGTATAGACGCTCTTTGGCAGAAGCATAATCAGCAATCCGCCTAAAACAGGGATCAGAATCGGTAACAAAACCAGGTAACTCATCACTTTTACTCCATTCTTTCCTTAACTTATGAGACTGTCAATTCACTCATTTATATCAAAATTAAATCTTTTGTTTATCATACCCTATCGAAACATGGAAATTCCGCTTTCGATAAGGCTTACAATGGTTGTAGACCACATACCCAACACTACGTTTAGAATAATGAAACACACGATAGAAATAACGTACACCGGATTCTTGATTTTCAAAGAAATCGGTTGTTCGTTCTCTACCGGGGAATAAATTCGAATAATGGTCTTCATAAAATAAATTGCATTCAAAATCGTACTAATCGCCAAGGCAATTAAGGTAATTAACATTTTTTTGTCCGCCTGAATTGCCGCCTGACTGAACAAGAGCTTGCTTACAAAGCCTGAAAACGTAGGAATACCAACCATGGAAAGACCACCGATGGTAAAACCGATACCGGCAATTACATTACGACGTCCCGCACCTGTAAGGTCGATAAAAGCCTTACTGCCGCCGGAAGCATCACGAAGTCCCATTGCGGAAATAAACAACAATGCTTTGGTTGCCGCGTGGGAGAAAATATGGAAGACGGATGCTACCATACCTGCCTCGCTTCCCAAGCCGAAGCCCATGTAAATATAGCCAATCTGTGCAACGGAAGAAAAGGCAATCATACGCATAATGTCATTTTCACGGATTGCATCCAGAGAACCGACAATCATACCCAATACGCCGAACACAAAAAGGATATTGATAATTTTACTGTCTACAAAGACATCGAAGCCGATAACCCTGTAGATGATTTTTATAACGACAAAGATATATCCCTTGGATACCAAACTTGATAACATGGCAGCCGATGAAATGGTGGAATAACCATAGGCATCGGGAAGCCAGGAGTGGAAGGGATACAGGGCGCTTTTGATGGCAAGACCCACGCACAGAAGTGCGATTGCCATAACCAGCGGAATCTGGTATTCGCCGTTTGCCACAAGTGCAGACACAGACTGCTGGATGTTGCTCATCAACAAGTGTCCGGTCAAATCATATAAAATACAGATACCGATTAAGAACAAACCGGAACCCAAAAGGCTCATAATCATGTAACGGATTGCCGCTTCAATGGTACGTCCGTTCTGAATAACCATAATCAGACCGCAGGCCGCAATGGTATTGATTTCCACAAATACATATGCAGTAAACAAGTCGTTGGTATAAACCATGGCAAGAAGAGAACTTAACAGAAGATTTGTCATAATAAAATACAAATTGTGTCTGCTCTCTTCCACATCCTCATAGAAATGCTTTCTGCCACCCAAAAGGGATAAAATCATAATAATGCAGAAAAAAGTTGCCATTAAAGCTTCCAAAACGCCTGCACGGATTTCATTACCCCAGGGCGCAGGGAACTTACCCATGGTATAAACAAAGAAATCGCCATGACTGACGGTGTAGCCCAGCACGCAAACCGACAGCCCCATTACAATGAATAAGACAAACAAATTAACCCGCTTCGCCCATTTTCCGCTCAAGGCAGAGGATACAATGGCCGCCATAATGGAAAGTACGATGGAGAAGGCCGGAAAATTACAAATAAAATCCATTTTACAAGCCCTCCTTACGAAGCTGTGTGGATACCTCATCCAAGTCCAGAGTATGGTATCTTTGGTACATTCTGATGGTCAAAGAAAGCATCAGCGCAGTAACCGATACAGATACTACGATACCCGTAAGCACAAGACCGCTGGGAATCGGATTGATGTAGTTCTCGGCTTCCGTCACACCATTGGCAATAATCGGCGCAACCCTTCCGTCAATATAACCCTTTTGGGCCAGGAAGAGATAAATCGCCGTATCCATAATGTTAAGGCCGATAATCTTTTTTATCATATTTTTCTGGAGAAGCAAATTGATAAAACCGATGCCGAAAATAATCATGGCAATGACTTCTCCGTAATTTGCTATAAAATTAGGTCCCATTTTATAAACCTCCTCGCTTAAACAGCGCGTAGAACGAATAAACCGTACATGCTACTTCCGAACCTACAAACAGGTTAATGAAGAAAATCATACCCGCACTTAAGATATTGCCGGGCGTTCCCAAAGGAAAAATATTAGGAATGCCGTTGGCCCCTGTATAAAAGTAGTAGGTCATAATGCAACCGTATAAAATCAAGGCTGTAATTTTAATGCATTTATATACTTTCTCGTTAAAAAACTTACGTATCTTCTCGGCGCCGAAAGCACTGCTGTAAAGAATCAGGCCGGAACCGATAATCGCACCGCCGGAGAAACCGCCACCGGGAGATAAATGTCCGTTTACAATAACATAAAAGCCAAAAATCATAAGAACGGGCACAATAATTCTTGCCACGTACTGCAGGATTTTATCGTCTTTGGGCTCTAAGTTCTTCGGGAGATTTTTTAACTTCTCTTCGCTGACCATCAAAAGAATCATAACGCAACTGGACGCGATGAAAAGAACGCAGGTCTCACCGAAGGTATCGAAACCTCGGTAATTGAGAATCATACCCGTTACCGTATTGATTACGCCGGTTTCCGCGGTTCCCTGCTCCACATAACGCTCTGCCACTTCATTTACGGTAGGGTTGTCAGGGCTACCGGCCTTAGGCAGGTAAGAAGCACAGAGAACAAGCGCTATCATAATTACCGCACAAAGCACTATCGCACTGACACGATACGCACCCTGGAAGAATTTAATCTCCTTATTATGATCAATATCATAAATTTTGTCATGAAGCTTAATATGGTCGATTTCACGTTTTCTTACCTGAATCGGAAACTCGTGAAACTCTTCCTGCACTTTCATTTCCACATTGTCAATGTACGGGTCTTTCTCTCCCGCCAACCACTGCCAGAAACGAAAGGAAGAAGTCTTTTCATACTCATTCTGCGGACGCAACTTACTCATGAGGCGTTTCCTCCTTTCCGGTTACAGTCTCACTTCCGAGCGTAGTAGGGTCTTCCCCGGCAACCATTGCATCAATGGTTTTAATTTTCTTTAAGGTCACGAAGAACAATACGCTGGTAATTCCCGCGCCAACCGCAGCCTCTGTAATCGCTAAGTCGGGAGATTCCAGAAGAATCCAGATAATCGCCATTACAGTACTGTAAGACATAAAAATTATTACCGAATTCAGCAAATTTTTCGAAAAACTAACCGAAATCGCACATACAACCAAAAATATCATCAAAAGGAAAATAATAATATCACTCATCTTCATTCTCCTTTCTTTCTGCTTCCAATTCTTTTAAGTCCGCAATCTTTTCGTACTCGGCAGAATCCGGACTCGTTGTTACCTCAAGTTTGGCAATCAAATGAGACGAAACAGGCGATGCCAGCCAGAGAAATACAATAATGCAAAGCAATTTTACGGTAGTAAAATTCAAGCCGTTCATCAGCATAAGGCCCACGATACAGGCAGAAAGACCTAAAGTATCTCCCATTGCTGCCGCATGCATGCGGTTCAATACATATTTAAAACGGAATACCCCTGAAATTTCTACGAAAAAAATAATGAGGCCCAGTACAATTAAGGCTGCGCCGATAATAAAACGAATCCATTCCCAAACAGCCATTACTCTTCCTCCTCTTCCACGCCCTCAAGTTCTTCCGCAGACAATTCATCTTTGTGGGCTTTTTTATAAACACCGGTGTAAATTTTACTCAAAACGATTACTGCCAGAAAACTAATCATGGCGTAAATCAGGCAGATATCCACCAGATAACCTTCAATCATAACCGACAGAACGGCAATGATTACAATAATAATCGTACCAATCATATTTACCGCAACAACACGGTCCGCAAGTCTTGGACCCGCTACCGCGCGGATAAAGCAAAGAATCGCCATAATCGCAAGCACCACGATTACAATATAAAAGAAAATATCATAAGCACCTTCCAGTGCAGGAATTCCACTATTCATTGTCCGCTCCTTTCTCTAACTTCTTCAGAAGATGAACAAAAATCGAATCGTCCATACCCACAGCCAAATCCTTATCCAAGCAGTGCACCACAAATTCCCCGTTTTCGGAAGAAACCGTAATAGTCCCCGGTGTCAGAGTAATGGAATTGGCCAGAAGGAAGTTGGCAAACCCGGTTTTTAAGGGGGATTTAAAAGTCACCAGCGCAGGCTCGATCTGGTATTTTACGGAAAAAATCATTTTGACAACTGCGAAATTCGCCTTGAGAATTTCCACAATCAAAACAATGACATACCACAATAAAAGAAAGAAATTCTTAAAAAACCAAACTTCCTTCTTAATGCTGTAATCCATAAATTTACAGATAAAAGCAAACATCAGGGTTGCGATGGCCAAGCCAAAAAGCACCACTTCCAAAGTGATGCGGCCGTTCATAATAACCCAGATTGCGAAAAACAAAAGATACATAAATGCCTCCTGTTAAATTAGTGAAGCGTGTTTATCGGATAAATTTGTAGTTTTGCATATATCATCTTTTCTATTCGTTACGGACACGCTTTCGCTCGGTTAAGAATCGTAGCGGATACTAAGTTCATAAGCAAACTGCGTTCGCTTATTCACTAAGTACCGACGTTCTTAAACGGTCCTTAAACGAATTAGAAAAGATGATATAATAAGAAAAATGGAAAAATTTATCCGATAAACACTTCAAATATACGTTTTCTCAATTTTCTCAATTAACATTTTTTTAATATGTTTACATCATTTATCTTCTGATAATATATTTGCAGATGGGGTTACCCATGGACGAGAATTTCTCTTCGTATTCCGTCATAATGTTACCTACCATCATTTCTTCGTCTGCATGTAAGTCGTAAGACAATTTCACGATTTCCCAGCCTGCCTCAGGCACTTCTTCTACCGCAAAATCAAATAATGCACGGTTATCGGTTTTAAATTCGATGATACCGTCAGCCTTCAGGCACTCGTTATAACGGGCAAGAAATTCGCGACTTTCAAGACGGCGCTTGGCGTGTCTGTCCTTGGGCCAGGGGTCTGAGAAGTTTAGGTAAATGCGGTCAACTTCTCCTTTGGCAAAAATCTCGTTTAAATCCTCTGCGTCCATACGGATGAAAACAAGATTAGGCAGTTCTTCTGCCTCCATCTTCTGAATCGCACGAAGTAAAACCGTGGAATATTTCTCAATTCCCACAAAATTAATCTCCGGATTCTCTTTGGCAAGCTGCATTATAAACTTACCCTTGCCCATACCGATTTCAATGCGGATGGGACGATTGTTTCCAAACACTTCACTCCATTTTCCCTTGCATTCTTCGGGATTATGTACAACAAAACGGCTGTCTGCAATATACTCTCTCGAACCTGTCACATTTCTAAGTCGCATTCGTTATCTCCTCATTTTATAATAAGCATATTTGTCATTTTGGTTTCGTCAAATCTTATATATGAAAACACGCTGTAAACACGTCAAAAACGCATTGCCCATACTCTCAGACACAATGCTTCCGAATTTTACCCTTTTTACCTTGGTTTGTAAAACCGCGTTTATTTTACACCTTTTTATACTAAAAGCAAAGAGAATTTGTAAAAAAGATAAGAAATTTGCCGTTTCTTAAGATATAAAATTTAAAACACATTTCGAATCAGACCATTATAACAGATTATAAAATCAAACATAATGAGAACAACCAAACCCTATCTTCTTTGGCATACATAGAATTATACAGCGGTGTTATGGACAGTTTTGACAAAATTTTTTCTTTTATATGTTACAGACAAAAAGAGCAGTTATTGCAAAATAATAAGGTTTCGCAACTTCTGCTCTTAATTTCAAAAAATATAATTATTCTGTGCAGGCACTATTCGTTATATCTACAACACCTTCAACAGCCTCACATAAAACTCCACCGTTTTAATCAAGGTCTCAATGGGCACTCTCTCATCATTTCCGTGAATCATACCGCGCTCTTCCTTGGACAAATGCATCGCCGAGAATCGATATACACGGTCCGTAATGCGACAATAGTGTCTGGAATCGCTGCATGCCATCATAAGATATGGTGAAACAATCGCCTCCGGCCAGGTCTGACGAATGACATCTTTTAACTTAAACCACTCTTCACAAGATGTATCGGAATAAATGGATGGATTCATACCATTTACTAACTGCGGAGTAATAGCCTCATTTCCGATAACCTTCTTTAAGTATTCCGTAGCCGAATCAATGGTGTCATTGCCAAGAAGTCGCATATTGATACCAAAGCTTGCCTTCGGCGGAAGTACATTGTAGGCCTTACTTCCTTCCATACGGGTTACCGCCACTGTGGTGCGCATCAGTGCGTTTAACTCCCCGCCGGACTTTTTACAAATCATATCCAATACAGGCTCAAAACACCACAGATTGGCAAAAATCATACGGTAAAGGAAGGTAGAATGACGTCCCAAGGTATCAAACATCTCTGCCACCGGTTTTGTCAGCTGCCTTTTAAAAGGATGTCCTTCAATCTCTGTCACAGCCTGACTTAACTGTCCTAAAATAGTGTGAACCGGTGGTGTGGACGCATGCCCACCCTGGGAATCAATGTTAAAATTCATATTCACACTACCTTTTTCGCCAATACCGATTAATGCACACTGTCCGGGTACTCCGGGAAATACTTTATCCACAACGGCACCGCCCTCATCCACAACAATGGCCGGCTTTACTCCCTTTTTCTCCAAGTGGCTGACAATATCGGCGCAGGAATCGCCGTCAATCTCTTCTTCACCGGAAAAAGACAAATACAAGTCATTCTCAGGCACATAGTGTTCTGCCAACAATTGCTCTAAGGCTTCCATCACGCCGCACAGAGTTCCTTTCGTATCCAGGGTACCGCGTCCCCAAATACATCCGTCTTCAATCAAACCGTCAAAAGCAGGTTTCATCCACCCCTCTTCTTCCACAGGCACTACATCATAGTGTGCCATACAAACCGAGGGTTTGTCGGACGTTTTGCCTTTTAAATAATATAAAAGCCCTGTTTTGCCGACTTTTTCAAATTCACATTTTTCGTGGATTAGAGGAAAACGTTCTTTTAAAAGTGCCTCAAACTTGGCAAATTCGGCCCTGTCTACTTTTGCTTCATCGCGATTTGATACGGTTTTACAACGAATCATATCCACCATATCCGCAACAATTTTATCTTCATTAAAAGTAAGGGGTTCTGCCTGAATCTCCGGCAACTTCTCCGGACGAAACATCAACGTTCTTATTATAATTACTGCAAGCAGAATCAAGACAATTCCTCCGATTCCGCCTAAAATATGTCCAATCATGCAAACCTCCGCAATACCTCTCTTAAAGTTTGAACGGTCAGAAAAACTTTCTAACACAACCTTTATATATAATTACCGGCAAAGAATTTTTACTTCCTATACCCATCCCTTTTTATACATAATACGAGCCGCAATCAGGGCAATTACCACACCTACAGGCACCAATACACCTACGGAACTTGCAAGAGAAGGTACACACAGGAAGAGAACTACCATAAAAATCAACGGTGTAATGGCAAGTTTCCAGTTTTTGCTTACATAGACTACCGCAAGACCGCCAAACAATGCAGGCAGAATATTGTCAAAAGCAGGAGCCAGTGCCGGGGAATCAAGAATTGGAGACACCACTGTCAAAAGACATACACCCACTACAAGAACCAAGGTAGTTACTATGGAACAGGTAGCAATGGCAAGCGTTGAGATTACTTCGCCTTCTTCACTTCCGGGAGTCACTTCTGCATTTTCCATGGCATTTAATGCACTGGGAGCCTTTAAACTGGTTAAGTTACCGGTTACAAACGCAAGATAAGTACCACCCACACCAAGCATGGGAGTATAGGTAATTACTTCAATCACACCCACTGTCCAATATATCGGCGCAACGCCCAACAAACCTTTCAAAACTGCAGTTGCTGAAGGCCACGCATTGTAATAAACACAAATTGCTACCGGAACCAAAAGCACAACAAATACAGCGGTCCAAATCCAGATTTTACCGTACAAGTCGGTTTTCTTCATATAATCACTCATTTGCGAAACCTCCTTCCTTAACCAATCAGCGGTGTAATCACCGCCGCAAAAATCATAGCACCTACCATACTGATGGCAAGAGCATATGTTTCCAGCCACTGCATTTTACACTTCTTAATCAAAAGGCCGCAAATCGCCATAAGCAGGGCAGATACCAGCAATACAAAAATAGGAATCCATCCTGCAAGTCCGCTTCTGACATCCGCAAAAACCATACCAAGAAATGCAGAAATCATACCGAGAAACATCGAGGTCAAGAACATATCGCCCCATTTTTGGTCTTTGTTCTTGATTTTAACCATACCACCCTGAATCTTCTTCATAAGAATGGGAGGAAGGATAATGCTGGGCATAATTCCTAAGGTCATAACCCAGGCAATGGCTGAATATGTTTTAGGGTCCGTAATCGTCTCCGACAAGGAAATATTCAACGCATTCGCCGTGGAAGTCGCCGCCGGCAGTTCATAGGTGATGGCACCGATTACACTCATTCGAATCCATGGAAGCGGAATTCCGAGGAATTTAGATAAGGTTACGATACCTATCAAGATGGATACCGCAGGCGCAATGGTAAACACTGCCGTTGAAATAATGGTTTTACGAAGTTTAGCCGTACTAATACCTAACTCCTTACCTCTACGATATGACCTTACCAGGAAAAATCCGGACTGCGCCAGAACGAAAACAATGACGCAAATTGCCACAATGTAGAGAAACAAACTGTTTACATTAAAATCCATAAAATTGTCCTCCCGACTCTTCTGTGTTTTCTGCTTATTAAAAATATTTTACACAACTATAAATATACAAGCAAGGATATTTTGGCATATCTGCCCGTATGACAAGGAAAAATAAAATTGTGAATTTTACGCATTTAGACTTTGGTTTTATACAAAAATGGTGTATGATAGTAACTGTGTAATCTCAGATAATGCCGTAATGTTTCTGATGCACAATTATCCTTCCTGCTGTCGTAATTGATAAGCAAATCGTACACGCATGCAAAATAGAATAGTTACAGCGAATAATATATTATGAGGATTCTTTCATGTTGATAAAAAAGATAAAAACCTGGGGAGCCTTGGCTCTGAGTGTGATGATTCTGATGAGCACAACACTTTCGGTGCATGCAGCCCCCCGTGATTATATGGCGGAAATGGAAGCCCGCAAAACCCTGCCGGTACAAACCAATGAAATTCCCGGCTGGCCGCAGGGACCTGCCATTGGTGCCCAATCCGCAATTTTGATGGATGCACAAAGCGGCGCCATCCTGTATGCCAAAGGGATTGACGAAAAGCATTATCCCGCCAGTACAACCAAAATAATGACCTGCCTTCTGGCAGTAGAGAACAGCGACCTGGATGAAATGGTTACCTTCTCCCATGAGGCAGTTTTCAGTATTGAACCCGGTTCTTCCAATATCGGTATGGACGAAGGTCAGTCCATTACCATGAATCAGGCGCTACACGGCATTTTAATTCTGTCGGCAAATGAAGTAGCCAATGCAGTCGGCGAGCACGTTGGCGGCGATCCGGAAAGTTTTGTAGCCATGATGAATGCCAAGGCCGCAGAACTTGGTTGCACCAACACTCATTTTATGAATGCCCACGGACTTCACAATGAGAACCACTATACCACGGCAAGAGACCTTGCCACCATTGCACGAGAGTTTTTTAGCCACGATGTTCTGGCAAATATCTCCGGTATGACTTACTGTACCTTTGAAGCGACGGAAACGCAGCCCGACTCTTTCTCCCTTGCCACCAAAAATATGTTGGTTGAGGGTAAGGAATACGAGTACGAATGGTTAGTCGGCAGCAAAACCGGTTATACCTCACAGTCCCGCCAGACTCTGGTGTCTTGTGCCAAAAAGGACGGTATGGAATTAATTTGTGTGGTGTTTGTGGAAGAATCCCCTTATCAGTTTACGGATACCATCGCCTTATTTGACTATGGATTTGAGAATTTTCAGCGGGTTAAAATTTCCGACCACGAAACCGGATATACTATGGCAAATACAGGTTTCTTAGAGTCCGGTTCCGACATCTTCGGCAACTCCAAACCTTTTATCTCATTGGCGGAAGATACCTATGTTATTATTCCCAACTCGGCTGTTTTTACCGACTTAACCTCGTCTCTGGTTTACGATACGGAATATGCCGGTGCAGTAGCGGAAGTGCAATATTTTTATGAGAATAATTATGTAGGCGAGACTTATGTAAAAGTATCCGGCCAAAGCCCTATTGTATTCCATGCCGAAGACGGCAGTCTTTCTACCGGAAATGAAGAAAGTTCCGCAGAAACCCTCTCCGGCGAATCGACAGGAAATAATTTTACTTCAGAGCATGATTCGTCCGCAGGCAATGCAAATCACAGTGACGTAGAGGTTACCAGCGAAGTAATGGAAGGTCTGATTGCCGAACAATTATCTTCCGGCGACAGCGAAGATGCTTCCGATGACAATAAACCGGTAACCAACGAAGACGGTGACAGTATTTTTATCAACATAAAAGTAGTAATCATAGTTGTTGCGGTTCTGGCTGCCATTTCCATTGGTCTGCTTTTATTTAAAACCATTTCCGAAAATTATCACTTTGCCAAACGACGTATGGCACGCAAGCGAAGAAAAAGGAGACGCACCAAGTACGACTCCTCTGAATTTAAAAATTTAAAGTTTTAAGAAATTGGAACCTCTGCTGCTTCTAAAATGTCATAATATTTAGAAAGTTGCAGGGGTTCAAACATTTTTTTGTCCACAATCTGTCCGTGAAGAAGAATCCCTTCCTGTGCCACAATCAGAATTGCCATATCGCTCATCTCGATACGATGCTTAATGTTTGCATACAGGAAATCACGATTTCCCTTTGGCGTTACAACGCGGAAGAATTGCTCATAAAACTGCACCGTCATCATGACAGGCTCTCCGTAAAATTCCTTGAAATTCCCGTAAGAAACCATGGCTCCGTACAAATAACCCATCCAGGACATCATAAAAATATAAATGCCCAGTATCAAAAAAATCAACCATAAAATATATAATTTCAACGGCCATACAAAAACAAAAGACCCTAACATAAAAAGCAAACCGAGAATAAACGTATTGCGACGCCACTTTTTATGAAAAATTCCGTAGGTATGTCTGGCATAACGCTTATTCATTTCTTTCGTCAGGATAAAAGTATTCTCCAGCAATACATCTCCGATTAAGGATTTCTTTCCTTTGACATTGGCTGCCTCAAAACTTCCTCCTGCGACTTGTCCCGGTATAAAATTATGATTGTAACGTTTACGTTTCACGCTTGGGTCTGTATATTTAATCTTCTTGCTCATTTTTTTATAACAGAACTTGTTCTGTTTCCTTTGATAATTTCTTTGTTTCGCAGTTCATATGACTTAACTGTCCTGCTTCCCTGCTTTACGTTTCTCCCGACGCATCTGGCGGATGTGCTCTCTTTTGGCCACAATTTCGTCTACTTCTTCTTCCGAAATAAACTTCTGGGTTTTCACCACATACACACCGTTCTCGCTCTTCTTCAGACGAATTTTACCTTTCATATAACCATGCTTATCGCAAACGGACACACTGTAAAAGTGCTTGGGGTTTGCTGCAAACCAACGAATTTTTTTGCGCAGGTTCTTTTTGCAAAGATAACATTTGGTAGAAATGACTTCCCGATCCTGCATCGCTTCGGTTTTATCCTCAAATTCTTTTGAGATGTATTTGGCATAATCGTGAAATAAAACTTTTACTTCATCCTTACGACTCTTAGGCACATGAAATACATCATAAGAATAATTCTCAAAAACCGAAACATCTTCCATGGCTTCCATTACCTTGGCAGTATAATATGCATCGGAAAATGCCCGGTGAAACGGAATATCCTGCTCAATTTGAAGGTATTCCACCGCATATTCCAAAGAACGTCTTACCTTACGGTCCTCATCATAAGCAATGCTGAAAAGCTTCTGCACATCCAAATAAGGAAACGGACGCAATGCCAACGGCGTCATATCATGATACTTCATATTGCGCTGCAATTCCGTCAAATCCTGAGTTCCCCAAGTGCAGAAAATATAATTCTCGCCGCACCACTCAAAAAAATCCTTCATCGTATCGGTAAATGACTTGCCGTATCCCAATTCTTTGGTATTCAAATGTATTAATTTGCCGGTAATCCGGTTCATTTCGCTGTATACCGCAGGTTTTACAATCTGGGTAAATTCGCCGATTACCTGCCTGTTTTCATTTAACAGAATGGCCCCTATCTCCACAATTTCAAAAGGCAGATCCGGATTTACGGCTTCGCTTTTGTCCGGCTGATTCCATTCCAAATCCATAACAACGTAATTCAAGATTTTCTTCCTTCCGTAACTAAAGTGTCTTTCCGCCTATATTATAACTTACTTTTAGGGGAATGACTAGAGTGAACTCCCAAAACATTCATACAAAAAAGCCGCGCGACTTTTCAGCGCGCAGCCCGTATCTTTGATTATTACTTTTCTTCTGTGCAGACCAACTCTTTTAAGGCACGGTCCACTTCAGGAAACTCTTTCCGCAAAGAAAGCGGCTTTCCTTCCTTGCTTAAGAAGCAATGCTTACTTCTTCCCTGAGACACCAACTCTCCTGTAGCCACGTTTGTCATCGTATAACGAATCACCAATTTAATACCGTTAAAACTCTCTATTTCCGGTCGGATACAAATTTCATCGTCAAAGGTTGTGGTACGCTTATACTCACATTCCACACCGATTACCGGCGAAATGATGCCTTCGCTTTCCATTTTGGCATAACCATAACCAATCTGGTCCAGGAAATCCACACGGGCTTCCTCCATCCAGCGGATATAGTTAGAGTGGTGGGTCACTCCCATTTTATCGGTTTCGTAATAATGTACTTTATGGATGTAATCGTTCATGGTTACCTCTCTATTTTAAATAGTGAATTCTTAATGTATTTACATACACTTTCTATACTCTGCATGCATACTTATCATACTCTGTGATCTATGTTATTGCAAATAAAATTTATTATAGGTAATTTGTCCTATCACAATCAAAGTACATCCTACCGCATAACAAATAATGTCCTTCATATCAAACACCGATCCAATCAGCACACTAAAAAACCGGTTATCCTGCAGTCCCAGTACTTCTACAATCCGAAAATACTGCATCACTTCAACCAATACCGCAAAACACAATATAAAAGCCGGCAGCATCTTCACCTTCTCCGGTATAAAAATCCTGATAAAAGTATAGAGCACCATCACCACAAGCACATCACCTATGTACGGACGAACGAAATCATCGTGTATAAAAAGTGCGATTAGGACTTCGACGGTTAGTAAAATAATTGTAATTATGGTGTATGTAATTCGTTTTTTCATATTGCTTTAACCTCATCAATCATAAAAAAGCGG
>JAZNLG010000099.1:0-2764 GCA_045578965.1 Lachnospiraceae bacterium
GGCCTCCGACTTCCTTCGGTTTTTCCTGGAATTCGGTAATGCGACCGTCTTCATCTGCGACCATTAAGCCGAAACGGGAAGCCTCATCCCACGGAACTTCCATAACTGCTACACTAAACTGAGCTCCCTTTTCTTTGTGGAATTTCAGAAAATCACTGTAGTCCTGTTTGCATATCTGGTCACCGGATAAGATGATTACATATTCGGGATCATAACGATTAATAAAGGAAAGGTTTTGATAAATTGCATTGGCAGTACCCTTATACCAATCAGAACCGGTTGCCTGTTGGTAAGGGGGAAGCACGTGCAAGCCTCCGTAAAGACGATCTAAATCCCAAGGCTGTCCGTTGCCGATATATTCATTTAATACGAGGGGTTGGTATTGCGTGAGAATGCCCACGGTATCAATACCGGAATTGACGCAGTTAGATAGCGGGAAATCGATAATACGATATTTTCCGCCGAAAGGAAGTGCAGGCTTTGCCAGTTTTTGGGTCAAGGCATAAAGTCTGGAACCTTGTCCGCCGGCCAAAATCATTGCAATCATCTCTTTTGCCATAACGTTGCTCCTTTGTTATTTAATTACATACTTTTGCACTATGTATTGTCTTTAATTGTATCATTTTTAGTCAAAATTAACAAGTATTTTGTGGAAAATTGAAAAAAATACTAAAAAAGTTACAAATTTAATGAGGAGAAAACGTCTGCAATGGGTTCTTTGATGACTAAATCAGCATAATTGTCTCTGGGAGTGGGACTCATATTAATGACGATAAGCTTTTCGCCTGTAAAATAGTCCACTAATCCTGCAGCGGGATAAACAGAAAGGGAAGTGCCACCTACAATCAATACCTCTGCCTGACGGATGTGATTGATAGATTCTGTAATTATACGTTGGTCGAGACCTTCCTCGTATAATACCACGTCCGGTTTAACAGTGCTTTGGCACTTATTGCATTTAGGAACACCGGTATGCTCCATAACATATTTTAAATCAAAAAAAGCACCACATTTTTCACAATAGTTACGAAGCACGGAGCCGTGAAGTTCAAATACGTTTTTGCTGCCTGCAGCCTGATGCAGTCCGTCAATATTTTGGGTAATGACTGCCGTTAGTTTGCCCATTTCTTCTAACTTGGCCAGTGCAGTATGCGCAGCGTTGGGCAGTGCGTCCGGAAAGAGCATTTTATTGTGATAAAAACGATAAAACTCATCCGTGTGACGGCGATAAAATGTGTGACTTAAAATGGTCTCCGGAGGATAATCATATTGTTGATTGTAAAGTCCGTCCACACTGCGAAAATCCGGGATTCCGCTGGCAGTAGACACACCGGCACCACCGAAAAAGACGATTTTGTTGTAGGTTTGAATAATGGATTTGAATTCTTGGATTTGTTCATTCATGATGTATTCCTCCTTATTGTTCTTGCATTAAGTATAACACAGAATGGCTTGAGCGTCCTTTAATTTTGTGTTATAGTAATAATGATTTATGACAAGTAAGATTAATTGCTATAAGGAGTTCTTTATGGATATTCAGATTGGCGATGTAATTAAACTAAAAAAACAGCATCCCTGCGGCAGCAAAGAATGGGAAATTTTGCGCATTGGTGCTGACTTCAGACTAAAATGCTGCGGTTGCGGTCATCAGATTATGATGCCCAGAAAACAGGTGGAGAAAAGCATAAAGTAAAGACGGTATATTTTATGCTATAAATATGTAGAAATATTGAGAAAATACAATTTTTTACTTGATTTTATGGACAGTTTATGATATTATACCAAATTGTGATATATTAATTTCCTTGCTCTCGGTGAGACGAGGGCCAGAGACCAAAAGGAGGTAACTACAATGAATAAGTACGAATTATGCGTGGTTGTTAGCGCAAAAATCGAAGATGAAGAGAGAGCAAAAGTCATTGACAAGTGCAAAGCTTACGTTGAAAGATTTGGCGGTACCATCACAGAAGTAGACGAATGGGGCAAGAAGAAACTTGCTTACGAAATTCAGAAGATGAAAGAAGCTTTCTACTACTTTATCAGATTCGAAGCTGAAAGCACTGCTCCTGCAGAACTCGAGAATCGCGTTCGCATTATGGACAATGTAATCAGATATTTATGCGTTAGACAGGACGAAGCATAATAGAAAGCGAGATTAAGTATGAATAAAGTTATTCTTATGGGACGTTTAACAAGGGATCCCGAAGTGAGATATTCACAGGGGGAAAACTCTTTGGCGATTGCGAGATATACTCTTGCAGTTGATCGTAGACAGGCAAGAAACAGTGGTGATGATCAGACAGCTGATTTCATCAATTGTGTAGCGTTTGGACGCGCGGGTGAGTTCGCAGAGAAGTATTTCCGTAAAGGAACCAAGATTGCTGTCTCAGGACGCATTCAGACCGGTAGCTATACCAACAAAGACGGTGTACGTGTTTTCACCACGGAAGTTGTTGTAGAAGACCAGGAATTTGCTGAAAGCAAGAATGCATCTGCAGGTGGCGAAGGTGGATTCACCGGTGGTAACTTTAACAGACCGGCACCCAGTGGTGCAGGCGATGGCTTCATGAATATTCCCGACGGAATCGATGAAGAATTACCGTTTAACTAATGTTTGATTTTATAAGATAGGAGGCACTGACCATGGCTTTTAATAAAGCAGAGAAATCCGATTCTCCAATGAGAAAAAAAGGCGGAATCCGCAGAAGAAAGAAAGTTTGTGTATTCTGTGGTAAAGATAATGTGATTGATTACAAAGATACCA
>JAZNLG010000100.1:0-15735 GCA_045578965.1 Lachnospiraceae bacterium
TTGCAACATCAGAAGATGATAACTTCTCATACATACCTGATTGCTCAGATCTTCCTATTTCAGAAGATGCTGACTATGTATATATTTGTGAAAACAACACAATTTACGGTACAAAGTTTAAAACATTACCGAATACAAAAGGTAAAACACTTGTTTCTGACGTTTCAAGCTGTTTCTTATCTGAACCCATGGATGTATCTAAGTATGGCATTATCTACGGTGGTGCACAGAAGAACATCGGACCTGCAGGTGTTGTTATCGTAATCATTCGTGAAGATTTGATTACTGAAGATGTTTTGGAAGGAACACCTACCATGTTACAGTATAAGATTCATGCAGATGCAGAATCTCTTTACAATACACCTCCTGCATACGGCATTTATATGTGCGGTAAGGTATTTAAGTGGCTCAAGAAGCAGGGCGGTCTTGAAGCAATGAAGGAATATAATGAGAAGAAGGCTAAGATTCTTTATGATTACCTTGATGAAAGCAAGATGTTCAAGGGTACCGTTCGCAAGGAAGATCGTTCTTTGATGAATGTTCCTTTCGTAACCGGCGATGCTGATCTTGATGCTAAATTTGTAAAAGAAGCTACAGAAGCCGGATTTACCAACTTAAAGGGTCACAGAAGCGTTGGCGGTATGCGTGCAAGTATCTACAATGCTATGCCTATCGAAGGTGTTGAAAAGTTAGTTGAATTTATGAAGAAGTTTGAAGAGGAGAATGCGTAATGTTTAAATATCATTGCTTAAATCCCATTGCCCAGGTAGGCTTGGATTATTTTGATTCCAATTATGAAAAGACGTATGAAATTGCAGAAGCAGATGGTGTGCTTGTAAGAAGTGCATCTATGCATGAAATGGATTTTTCGGATAACTTGCTTGCAGTAGCAAGAGCAGGTGCCGGCGTAAATAACATTCCTTTGGATAAGTGTGCAGAAAAAGGTATCGTTGTATTCAATACACCCGGTGCGAATGCAAACGGTGTTAAGGAATTGGTTCTTTGTGGTATGTTGCTTGCTTCCAGAGACGTTGTTGGCGGTATTGAATGGGTAAAAGCAAATACTTCCGATGAAAATATTGCTAAGTCTGCAGAAAAGGAAAAGAAACTTTTTGCAGGTACCGAAATTGAAGGCAAGAAGATTGGTGTCATCGGTCTTGGTGCAATTGGTGTTAAGGTTGCAAATGCAGCACAGACTTTGGGTATGGAAGTTTATGGATATGACCCTTATGTTTCCGTTAATGCAGCATGGAGCTTAAGTCGTGGTGTTAAGCACGTATTTGCAGTAGAAGAAATTTATCAGGAATGTGATTATATTACAATTCATGTACCCGCTTTGGATTCTACCAAGGGTATGATCAATGCAGAAACCATCGGAATGATGAAGGACGGCGTTATCATTCTTAACTTTGCAAGAGATGTTCTTGTAAATGAAAATGATATGTTAGACGCATTAAAGAGCGGTAAGGTTCGTAAGTATGTATCTGATTTTCCGAATCCTACAACAGCAGGTCAGCCCGGATGTATCGTAATTCCTCATCTTGGAGCATCTACAGAAGAATCAGAAGACAATTGTGCAAAGATGGCTGTTAAGCAGATGATTGAATACCTTGAAAACGGTAACATTGTAAACAGTGTAAACTATCCTGCATGTGATATGGGCGTATGTACTAAGGCAGGCCGTGTTGCAATTTTCCACAAGAATATTGCAAATATGATTACCAAATTTACAGCTTGCTTTGGTGATGAAGGTATCAATATCGTGGAAATGTTTAATAAGTCCAGAGGCGAATATGCATATACCATGATGGATATTGAAAGCCCGGCAACAGAAGAAATTATTAAGAAACTTACTGATATTGACGGTGTATTCCGCGTAAGAAAGGTAAAATAAAAAAATTTGGTTTCGTTTTTGCTTTTACTTTTTTATGAGTGATTCAGAAACAGTTAAAAATTATATTTGTGCCTATGAAAAGCCCCTTGATAATGTTTATCAAGGGGTTTATAATATTTAATGGACATTTATTGTCCTAAAATAGGTAAATATAATTTTTATATTTTTTGCTTATGAGGAGTGGTAAAAATTGATTAAAATTTTATTTGATGAATATTGTAAACATAAAAAAATTATATTGTTATATGTATGTCTTTGTATTTTTATGTCGATATTCTGCGGTCCCTTTTTGAATGATTATATGCCGGGCACTGCCGCAGTTATGGCAACTGCCGACGAAACGGCGGTTACTTTGTCAGAAGGAGAGACGTTATCGACCTTAACACAGAAGATATTGGGGAATTCCATTTCATCCATTGCCGGAGGATATGCCAGTGTTGTTGCAATTTCCTGTGAGCCTTTTACTGCACTTTTATTTCTTGGAATTATTGAGACGGTAAATCGTTGGTGCGGTTATCCTTTGGATATGATGTCAACACCGGCAGGAAATCCGATTGTTTTACTGGTGATTGCAATTTTCTGGGCGGCAAGTAAATTGATGAAATCCAATGAAACTACCCAGGTTTTTGGTATGATTACTTTGGGTGAACTTGAAAAATATCTTGGACTTGTTTTTATTTTGGTGCTTGGAGTACTGAATGTAACGGGTATTTCCACGGGAGTAATGGATGCGGTTCTTTCTGCTGCTTCACCCGAAAGTGTAGCCACGCCGTCCACCGCGGCATGGGTTACGGTACTTTCCATTGTATGGTCGGTTATTTTGAGTATTTTGTCAGTAGCGGTATATTTTATAATGAAAACCGTAATGTCGGGTATTGATGTACTTCAGTTATCTTTATCCTTTATTCCGGGTTCTGCCTTTTTCTTTGAAACAGCGAAGACTGTTTTTGCTGTCTTTTTAATAACTGTGAATGTAATTTTCCCGCCTTTGGGAATTGCATTGAATATTATTATTTTTATCATTGGATGTATTTTGTTTAAGTCCTGTTATCATGCTGTGCAGTATTTTAGACATATCTACATCAAACCATTGCTAAAGCGTATCAAAGGATTTGATCCGCAAATTTCATTGGTTTCCAAGAAACTCCCCGGAAGAATTCGCAAGTATTGTGAAGCGGAAGGGATTGATATTAAGGCTGCATTACCGGTATATCCTTTGAAGTATGTAGGCGAAGAACGTGTAAAAAAATATCATCGCTGGTGGTTAATTACGGATAATGAGCATACATATTACATAAAAAAAAGAGCCGGCAAGAAAAGGGTGCGTAAATTATGCTTTGAGCCTACATTTGAGGAGCCTGTTTATATCCGTAAAGGGCTCTGGAGTTATGAAATATTCTCGTTCCTTCCCGGCGAAGAAAATAAAAATAAAAGATTCCCGAAAAAAACTTTTTCGTTTGCACTTAGTATGGAATATTTGTATAAAATCGATGATATTATGCAATTGACGGGATATGAAAATTATAATCTTGTGTTAGAAGCAAACAAGATGAGCAAACGGCAACAGCGTGAAGAGAAGAGACTTCGCCGTAAAGAAGCCATCTTGCAAAAAATGGATAACTTAAAACATTCCATTGGTCAGAATTCGGACAAACAGGAGTATTAAATGAGACTGTTCAGACGACTAAAAACCAAATATGGCATTTCGCATCCTTTTTATGTGCTGAGTTTGATAGCATGTTTGGTTTTTTGCGTTCTGATTACGGGCTATATTTTGTTGAATTATGAATCTAACGATATGTCCGGAAATGATTTGGTTCCGGTGTCGTTTCATTCTGAAGAAATGGTTCTTTTTGCAGAAGAAATATTTGATACAGTAATCGGGTCATATTCACAAGTGGTAGCAATCGGTATTGAACCTATGCTGGCAGTCATTGTTCACGGAGGTCTTTCGTTGTTGAACGCGGTGATTGGTATGCCGTTGAATTTGGAGACCACGTTATTTTCTATTCCGGAAATATTGCTGCTTACAATGGCTATATACAGCATTGGTAAAATATTGCAATGTTTTGAATGTACACGTTCTTTTACTATGTTAACGTATGGTGAGTTTGAACGTATTTTTGGTTATTTTTTGTTGATTACAATCGCATGTCGGAATGTTGTTAAAGTAATTTATATTTGTGAAAAACATAAACTTATGTTGGAATCCCTATTCGGTGGCTTTAAAGTGGAATGGATAATTGCGATGATTGTGTTTTTTGTTGGTGTTTTTTCGGCTTTTGCAGGTATTTTGATTTTTTATATTACCAAAACGCTGATATTGGGATTGCAGATTCTGCAGTTGTCCATATCTTTTTTACCGTTTACCTCTTTTTTGTTTGAAGCATTAAGAAGCGGTATTACGGTAATAATGGCTTTGTTTAATTTGCTGTTTCCGCGAATGGGTTTTGCTTTTAATTGTGCTATGTTTGTTATTGGTATTATTTTATTATCGCAGACAAGTAATAGTGTGGAATACTTCCGCGTGATTTATCTGGAATCCCTTTTAATTCCTTATTATCGTTTTAAGGGTAAGGTTAGTGAATTGTATAAAGATGTCCCGACGGAAATTTATAAAAAGTGTCAAAATCGTTACGGATTTATTGTGCCTGTGTTTTCTATGGAGCAATTTGTTGTGGGAGATGTTTTGATTAAGGCGCATGAAAAATGGTGGATGGAGATTACGGAAGACGGACTGTATTTTTATCGTAAAAAAATTTTATCAAAACATGTGGAAACTTTTGTTATACCAAAAGCAGAGAAAAATTGGTATTTCAAAGATCAGTGGAAATGTCTTGAGTTGTTTGATTTAAATGGTCCGGAAGAGAATATTATTCGTTTGTTTCAAAAACCGGAGCAGGAAATTCTGTTTGCCGTGAGCCGGGAGTATGAATCAATTTTCCGGGAGATTACGGAATATATGGGGGCTACGGATTATATTGCCCTAAAACAGAAACTTACGGAGGAGCGCCGTAATTATATCGAAAAAGAAAATAAAGCATTTTATGCTGCAATTCAATAAATTACAGAACAATAGGAGGAAGAAAAATGGCAGTTTTAAAACCGTTTCAGGCAATCAGACCGAAGAAAGGATTGGAAGAGCAGATGGCTGCGCTCCCTTATGATGTATATAACAGGGCAGAAGCAAAAGTTGTCGTAGAGAAGAATCCTTTGTCTTTCCTAGCGATTGACAGAGCAGAAACACAGTTTTCGGATGATGTGGATACTTACGCAGATTGTGTATATGATAAAGCAAAAGAGATGCTTTGGGACCGCGTAGAAAAGGGAGAATATATTCAGGAATCAGAGAAATGTTACTACATTTACGAATTGGTAATGGAAGGACGTTCTCAGGTGGGCATTGTTGCCTGCGCAAGCATTGACGATTACCAGAATAATATTATTAAGAAGCATGAAAATACCCGCGCAGATAAGGAAGTAGACCGTATTCGTCACGTCTCAACCTGTGAAGCGCAGACAGGACCTATTTTCCTTGCATACCGTTCAAACAGCGTTATAAACGATATTGTTGCTGCAAAGCGTACAGAAACACCTTTGTATGATTTTGTTGCGGATGATGGTATTGCGCATAAAGTATGGGTGATCAATGAAGCAGAACATCTTGCTGCTATTGAAGGTGCATTTGCTGATATGAATGAAATTTATATTGCTGACGGACACCATCGTTGTGCTTCTGCAGTTAAAGTTGGTCTGAAATTAAGAGAAGAGAATCCTTCATATGACGGAAGCGAAGAATTTAACTACTTTTTATCTGTTTTATTCCCGGATGATCAGTTAATGATTATGGATTATAATCGTGTAGTCAAAGACTTAAACGGAAACAGTGAAGAGGAATTTCTTTCTAAGTTGGAGGATATTTATGACGTCGCAAATATCGGTAATCAGGCACAGTATCCTTCTAAAAAGGGTGAAATCAGTATGTATTTGTTCGGTGAATGGTATCGCTTGTCTGTAAAAAAAGAATACACCAGCGAACATCCTATAGATGGATTGGATGTTTCAATTTTGCAGAATAATGTGTTAGGTCCCATTCTTGGTATTGAAGATCCGAAGACTGACAAGAGAATTGATTTTGTTGGCGGAATCAGAGGTTTAAAAGAGTTAGAACGCCGTGTTTCAGAAGACTGTAAGGTTGCGTTTGCAATGTATCCTACATCGATTGGTGAACTTTTTGATGTTGCAGATGCAGGACTTCTTATGCCTCCTAAGTCAACCTGGTTTGAACCGAAATTAAGAAGCGGTATTTTCATTCACAGTATTCGTACTGATGTACAATAATAAGTACAGATATAAATATTTACAGACACAAAGGATTAGCAGGAAAGGAAAGTAGAAATATGACAAAAAAACAATATGCCAAAATGGATTGGGAAGCGATTGAATCTATTGTGTATTCTGACAATGCACATCCTTTTGAGGTATTATCCGCGCAAAAAAGCGGAAAAGATACATTAATTCAAGCTTTTTTACCTTTTGCAGAGACTGCGGAAGTGGTTTTGGACGGAAAAGAAGAAACTATTAAAATGGAATTGGTGGATGAAGAAGGATTTTTTGTCGCTTTTATTCCCGGTACTGCGAAAAAGTCATATTGCTATCGTGTCGTAACCAAAGAAGGAGAAACGGTTTGCATTCAAAATCCGTATGATTATGCACCTGTCATTCCCAAAGACAGTTTTGTTGATTTTATAAACGGTACCTGTAAGGATGCATACCGCGTTCTTGGGGCACATAAAATGTCTTTAAACGGCGTTGGTGGCGTAAACTTTGCCGTTTGGGCACCGAATGCGTTACGTGTGAGTGTAATTGGCGAGTGGAATAAGTGGGATGGCCGTGTAAATCCTATGGAAAAACTGGAAGAGTATGGTATTTTTACTCTTTTTATTCCCGGAATTGATGTGGGTAGTGTGTACCGCTTTGAATTAAAGGTAAAAGGCAATGAAATTCTGTTAAAAGATGATCCGTACGGCATTGCATTTAATGAAGACGGCTATGCAGTAGTAACCGAGACCGCGACTTTTGACTGGAGTGATGGTAATTATCAAAAGGCTGATAGAAAGAACATTATGGGTTCTTCGTTACAAATTGCTAAGGTTTCATTGTCTGATGTGATTACAGAAGCCGCTAAGAGCAAAAAGAAACTTACTACGGTTTTAAAAGAAACTGTTAAGAAACTGTCTTCGTTTGGTTATACTTTCATAGAACTTGCACCGGTAATGACTGCATCAAGTGCCAAAAACAATTCCTATCAGACAGTATGTTATTATGGAACAGATGCTTCGGTTGTAAGTGCTGAAATCGTAAAAGAATTTGTGAATGAATGTCATAAAGCGGGAATTAGTGTACTGATGGATTGGTCTGTAGCATATTTTGCCAAAGACTCCAATGGTCTTGAATGGTTTGACGGAAGTAATTTATATGAACACGCAGATAAGAGACAAGGATACCAGCCGGCATATGATGCGAATGTGTTCCGTTATCAGAATCCCGGTGTTAAGAGTTTTCTTGTATCCAATGCTTATTATTGGTTGAAGAAATTCCATTTGGATGGCTTGTGCTTTAACGATTTAGCGTCTGTTTTATATTTGGATTACGGAAGAAATGAATGGGTTCCCAATGTTTACGGCGGCAAGGAAAATCTGGAATTTGTAGAGTTTGTTAAAGATTTAAATGCTAAAATTAAAGAAGATTTCCCCGGTTGTATTACGGTGGGGAATATTGACGGTGTTTGGATGGATGCATCTGTTAAAAACAAGAATTCTTTAGGTTTTGACTTGATTTGGAACAATGGTTTTTGCAAAGATTTTATTTCATATATCAAGACCGAACCCGGATATCGTGCAGGAAAATTACTTACAATGCTTTCCGGTTTGAAATATGCGTATGATGAGAATTTTATCCTTCCGTTATCTTCCGAAATGCTTGAAAACGGTATGTTGAAAGATTTTCCGGGTATCATGGAAGAAAACTATGCTGCATTACGTAGTGCTTACGCGTTCTTGTATTTTTATCCCGGAAAGAAATTGTTTGCACCTGATGTCAAATCTCTGGTTGAAATTAGCGGTAAAGCCGGTAAACGAAATGAATGGGCTGTGGCATTTGATGATTTTATGACTGAAATCAATGCTTTTTATGCGAAGGAGAAATTGCTTAACGGTTTTGATGAAAAGGAAGGCAGTCTTGAATGGATTGATCATAAGGCAGGAGTGTCCAATGTAGTATCCTTTATCCGTAAAAGCGGTAAAAAGAACGAATTTCTTTATATCGTTGCAAATTTCTCAAATGAGAATTTTGATGATTTGAAACTTGTTGTGCCTGCTGCAGGTAAATATACGGAAGTTTTATCTACGGATAATGTAAAGTTTGGCGGCAAAGGTGTATGCAATGCGGATACGATTGCGACACAGGAGGCTCCGTATGATGAAAGTACCAATATGTTATCTGTCAGAATGGCTCCTATGAGCATCAGCATCTTTACGTATAAACCTTTTACGGCAAAAGAGCTGGCTGCAATTGCAGAACATAAACGTCAGTTACGTATTGAATATGTTAAAACGGAGCGTGCTAAAATTGAAAAACGTCGCGATGAAATTATTGCAGAAGCAATAAAGGATGCAGAGAGCAGAATTAAGGAACTAGAGAAGATTTTAGAAGAAAAATAAAAACAGACAATGTTACTGATATGAGTTGCTATATTTAGAAGCAAAGCATTGTATCATTGGGAGGAAAAATGGATTTAAATGGTATGTTAAATCAAAGCCTGGATGCGATTTTAAACGGTATAATGAATCTGGGCGGAAGAATTCTTTTTGTGATTATCACACTTTTTATTGGTTATTGGTTGATTAAGTGGGTCAAGAATCTTATTACCAAAGCATTGAAGAAATTTGAGGTAGAAGCAGGAACAGCGGGATTTTTAGCATCTGTTGTATCCGTAATGCTTTATATTGTGCTTGGCTTCGTCGTTGCCGGAAGTTTTGGAGTGGATGCGGCGAGTATTGTGGCAATTCTCGGTTCTGCCGGTGTGGCAATCGGCCTTGCGATTCAAGGAAGTTTGTCCAACTTTGCAGGCGGCATTTTGATTATTCTTTTAAAACCGTTTAAGGTGGGAGATTTTATTGTTGAAGATAACAAAGGTAATTCCGGTACGGTAACGGATATTTCTCTTTTTTATACAAAGTTAGAAACAATTGATAACCGTACGGTTGTGTTGCCAAACGGGACACTTGCCAATACCAGTTTGACCAATGTAACAAAAACACCTACCAGAATGCTGGAATTAAAATTTTCTGTTGCATATGAGGCAGATTGGAAAGGTGCTATGGGAATAATAGCAGAAGCATTTAAAACAGATGCAGCGTGTGTATCTGTTGCGGAAGTTGAAACGTACATTGATGAACTGGCCGACTGCGGGATTGTTCTTGGTGGACGTTGCTATGTAAAGAATGAAGAGTACCGCTATGCAAAGCAACGGATTCTTGAGAATGTGTTAAGCCGTTTTCAGGAGGATGGAATCGAAATTCCTTATCCCAAAATGGTTGTCTATGAGAATTCGGAAGAATAATTTACGAATTCTTTGACATAAAACGTTTTATATAAAATAAGTGCGGAGTAGAAAAACAATTCTTTTTGCAATTATTTTATCTTGCAAAATAGTCTCGTAGCGGATATAATAACACAGGACTGTTTTGTTTTGCTGGAATAGCTCAGCAGGTAGAGCACTTCACTCGTAATGAAGGGGTCGTCGGTTCGAATCCGATTTCCAGCTTTGAAACCATATCCGCTTTTACGGGTATGGTTTTTTAGAAGAATGGGTTTGTATGAAGTATAAATGAAGGATTTGCATTGAAACATAATGCGGTCTTGATTTTGTAAAAGGTACTTCGGATTGGAGTTTTTATGGCACAGCTTTGGGGCGGCAGATTCACGAAAGAAACCGATGAAGCCGTATATCAGTTTAATGCATCCATTGGATTTGACCAGAAGATGTATCGTCAGGATATCGAAGGCAGTATTGCCCACAGTAAAATGCTTGGGAAGCAGGGCATCATTTCACAGGAAGACGTTGATGCGATTATTGCCGGATTGGAAGGGATTTTAAAAGATATTGAAAGCGGCAAGTTGGAGATTTCCAGTCGTTATGAAGATATACATAGTTTCGTAGAAGCGAATTTGATTGACAGAATCGGAGATGCGGGTAAAAGACTGCATACCGGAAGAAGCCGTAATGACCAGGTTGCGCTGGATATGAAACTTTATACCAGAAATGTCATTGACAATACAGATGTACTGTTAAAAGATTTGTTGACGGTGCTTCTTGATATTATTAAAAATAATACAGATACCTATATGCCGGGATTTACCCATTTGCAGAAGGCTCAGCCTACTACATTGGCACATCACATGAGTGCATATTTTGAAATGTTTTTGCGTGACAGACAGCGTCTTGCTGATATCAGAAAGCGTATGAATTTATGTCCTTTGGGTTCCGGTGCAATGGCAGGTACTACCTATCCTTTGGACAGAGCATATACTGCCGAATTGTTAGGATTTGACGGACCTACCAGAAACAGTATGGATTCCGTGTCTGACAGAGATTATGTGATTGAACTTTTATCGGCATTTTCTACTGTAATGATGCATTTAAGCAGATTTTCGGAAGAATTGATTGTATGGAATTCTAACGAATACAGATTTGTTGAGATGGATGACGCATATTCTACCGGAAGCAGTATCATGCCCCAGAAGAAGAATCCGGATATTGCTGAGTTGGTAAGAGGAAAGACCGGCCGTGTATACGGTGCGTTAATGTCTATGCTTACCACTATGAAGGGCTTACCTTTGGCATACAACAAGGATATGCAGGAAGATAAAGAAATGGCCTTTGATGCTTTTGAAACCGTAGGAGATTGCCTGTATCTCTTTACAGGAATGCTTTCAACCATATCTTTCCGCAAGGATGTAATGGCAAAGAGTGCTATGAACGGATTTACCAATGCAACAGATGCTGCGGATTATCTTGTTAATAAGGGAGTTCCGTTCCGTGATGCCCATGGAATTATCGGTCGTATGGTACTTTTATGTATTGATAAAAATTGTGCCATTGAAGATTTGTCTATGGATGAATTCAAGGAATTGTGTCCTGCATTTGAAGAAGATATCTATGATGCAATCAGTCTTGAAACCTGTGTAAACAAGCGTTTGACCCTCGGTGCACCCGGACAGGATGCAATGAACAAGGTGATTGCAATGTATGAGGCCTATTTGAAAGATAATAAGTTTTTATAAAGGTAAATGAATCGTAAGATTTATTATAAATGTGGTGGAGGAAAGGGATAATACTCCGAAATATAACGGTATATTACTACATTTTCTCACAAGCCAAATTTGAAGATTAGAGGAGTTAAAAGTTATGAGTGACAAGTTACGAGTTGGTATTTTAGGCGGAACCGGTATGGTAGGACAGAGATTTATCTCTCTTCTGGAAAATCATCCTTGGTTTGAAGTGGTTTTAATCGCTGCAAGCCCCCGTTCTGCAGGTAAAACATACGAAGAGGCAGTTGGCGGACGTTGGAAAATGACAACACCTATGCCGGAAGCAGTTAAGAACCTTGTTGTTCTTGATGTAAATGAAATCGAAAAGATTGCAGCAGAAGTTGACTTCGTTTTCAGTGCTGTAGATATGACAAAGGATGAAATTAAGGCTATTGAAGAGGCTTATGCGAAGGCTGAAGTACCTGTTGTAAGTAACAATTCAGCACACAGATGGACACCTGATGTTCCTATGGTTGTGCCCGAGATTAATCCGGATCATATGAATGTAATTGAATTCCAAAAGAAGCGTCTCGGAACACAGAGAGGTTTTATCGCTGTAAAACCCAACTGTTCTATCCAGAGTTATGCTCCTGTTTTAACAGCATGGGCAGAATTCGAACCTTATGAGGCAGTTGTTTCTACATATCAGGCAATTTCAGGTGCAGGTAAGACGTTCAAGGATTGGCCTGAAATGATTGAAAATATTATTCCTTACATTGGTGGCGAAGAAGAAAAGAGCGAAAAAGAACCTCTTAGAATCTGGGGTGAAATTAAAGATGGTGTGATTGCACCTGCTGACCACATTAAGATTACAAGTCAGTGTATTCGCGTGCCGGTATTAAACGGACATACAGCATCTGTATTTGTTAAGTTTAAAAAACAGCCTACTAAGGAACAGTTAATTGAAAAACTTGTAAACTTCAAGGGGGTACCTCAGGAATTAGAACTTCCCAGTGCTCCTAAGCAGTTTATCCAGTATTTGGAAGAAGATAACAGACCTCAGGTCACTTTGGAGGTTGATTATGAAAAGGGTATGGGTATCAGCGTAGGACGTATCCGTGAAGACAGCATCTATGACTGGAAGTTTGTAGGCCTTTCACACAATACTGTAAGAGGCGCTGCAGGCGGTGCTGTACTTTGTGCAGAATTATTGAAGGCACAGGGTTATATTACCAAGAAATAATGCTTTTATAAAAAGGAAAATCTATGTTAATCGGACGTTCTAAGGAATTGGACTATTTAACACAATATTATAACAGGTACGATAACAGTCTTATTGTATTATATGGACAAAGAGGCTTGGGAGTGAGTGCTCTTTTGCAGGAATTTGCAAAAGATAGGGTATGCTTGCGCCTCAAAGCCTCTCAGTGCAGTCCGAGACAACAATGCTATGTCTGGTCAAAAAGAATAAGAAATCAGGGTATTTCCATCGGGGAATATCCTGATTTTTCTGCGCTTTTTGAGACGATAAGCAATTTGTGTAAGCATAAAAAAGAATCGGGCAAGACGGTTTTAGTCATTGAAGATTTTCAATGGGTAGTGAGAAACAGTGATGATTTTATGAATGCCTTGACTGGATTTTTGGCTGAAGAAGAGAATCAAGGTCATTTGATGATTATTCTTGCATCCAATGCAATCGGATGGGTGGAGAATACTTTTATATCAAAAATTGGTCGCAATGCTTTTTCGATTTCGGGCTTCTTAAAAGTAAAACCAATGAGTTTTCTGGATATGGTGTGCTTTTATGATACAGAGGATTCAAAACGCTGTATGGAGTTTTATAGTATCGCCGGCGGTAATCCGGGATATTGGACAGTTTTTGACATCAATGCAGATTTAAAGACTAATATTTGTCGTTTATTTTTAGATAAAAATGCTCTGTTTGCTACTGAAGGATTAAATCGTATTAGTGAAGAGTTGCGTGAATTAAGTGTTTACGGAACCATACTTGCCGCTTTGGCGGAAGGCAGGGAAAAGTTAAATGATTTATATGCGCATACAGGTTTTTCCAGAGCAAAAATTAGCGTTTATTTAAATAATTTAATGGCATTGGAACTTGTAGAAAAGGTATTTTCTTATGAAACGGCGGATAACCGCAACTCAAAGAAGGGTGTATATCGTATAAGTGATCCCCTGGTGCAGTTCTGGTATCATTTTATTTTTCCTTATAGCGACGAGTTGGGCATTTTAAGTGCGGATGCGTTTTATGATAAGTATATTGCAGAAGAAATAACGGAATATATCAGTGCCGGATATGGTAAGATTTGTGCGGAATACCTGAATATTCTCAATGAAAGAGGGAAACTTCCCGTTCAATATACCCGTCATGGCGAATGGGTTGGTAAAAACGGCAGAATTGACGTGGTCGGACAGGATGCCAGAAGAAATACGTTGCTTGGATTCTGTAATACGAGCGGCAAAGCATATGATTTAGATATGATAGAACATAATGTTGGACTTGCCAAAGAAGCGCACTTACGTCCGGAGCATTGTTTCTTCTTCTCGGCGGATGGCTTTTCGGCAGAAGTAAGGGAACTTGCCAAGAGAAAAGATGGTGTGTATCTGGTAGATATGAATGATTTGTAGGAAGTTTTTACGTATAAGATTAGGTATGTGTAATGTTGGGAACATTTGAATCTGGAATTATATTAATATTTGTCGGGATATTTTTTACCTTGATTGGGATATTTTATCGCATAAATGCCGCTCGGGTTATAAAAGATGTAGAAATGGCCGGAGCAGATCTGAAAGAAAGAGCGGAAACTGTTTCTGATGATAAAACTGAAGTTTCGCACGAAAATTCGTTTGAAGAAAAAGCAGAAGACCTTTCTGACGAAATAACGGAAGAAGCAACTGATGAAATTGCGGAACTTGAGCAGGAAAAAGACTACCACGAGAATATTAAAATTACTGCAACGGGAAGTATTATTATAGGAGTACTTGTTTTGCTTGTCGGAATCAGTATGTTTTTTGAACGCAGCCCTAAATATGAATTTATATTAGAGGGAAATACTGTTCAAATTCCTTGTTCATATTATGATTTTGAAGATTTGGGATTTGAAATGTTATCTGAATATAAAATGGATGACGTTAATTCCGGTGATACACAATGGGTTACGGTAAGAAATTCAGCCGGAGAAGAAATAGAACTTGTTTTATTAAATGATACAATGTCTGACAAAAAAACACGTGGATGTACAGTGGTTGGTATATCGGTTGATGATGGGAACTCGCCCGATTTTCGATTGACAAATGATGTTAAACTTGGAATGTCCTATGATCAGGTGAATGATATTATGGGTGCAGTGATCTCCTCTCATTATGGGTCTTACAACTATACGGAACAGGTAGGTTCTGATACTTATAAAATTAGTATTGGTTATGAAAATCCTATTATTTCGATTGATGGTAGTTCAACAAATAATTCATATGTGGATTTTGACAGCCTTACATATTTTACTATGGCAAATTTTTGGAGTAGAAAAGTAACATCTATTTCTGTTAGGCTTGATTCTTGATAAGATATGAGAAGTAAAAAAGAAAGGATAATACCATGGGAAAAGCGGTTTTTATCGCGGAGAAACCTTCGGTTGCCCGCGAGTTTGCCAAAGCCTTAAAATTGAATACGAAGTCCCATGACGGATATTTGGAGTCCGAGAATACCATTATTACCTGGTGCGTCGGACATCTTGTAAATATGTGTTATCCAGAAAGCTACGATGAAGCATTGAAAAGATGGTCTTTTGATACCATTCCTTTTATCCCGACGGATTATAAATATCAGGTAATTGATGACGTGAAGAAACAGTTTGAAATTGTAAAAGGACTGCTTACCCGCGCAGATGTTGACACCATTTATGTCTGCACTGACTCCGGACGTGAAGGAGAGTATATTTATCGTCTTGTGGAGCAGGAAGCCGGTGTTACGGGCAAGAAACGTCTTCGTGTCTGGATTGATTCCCAGACCGAGGAAGAAATCATTCGTGGTATCAAGGAAGCTAAGGATTTATCGGAGTATGATAATTTATCAGCCTCCGCTTATTTGCGTGCCAAGGAAGATTATTTGATGGGTATTAACTTCTCCCGTGCGTTAACCTTAAAATACGGCTATCAGGTAAAATCCTATTTGAACGCCCAGAAAGGTGTAGTTTCCGTGGGTCGTGTTATGACCTGTGTTTTGGGCATGGTAGTGAACCGTGAGCGGGAAATCAGAAACTTTGTGAAGACCCCCTTTTATAAGGTTTGGGCGAAAATGCAGATTGCGGATTCAGAAATTGAAGGCGAATGGCGTGTGACGGAAGATAGTAAGTATTTTCAGTCGCCGAAATTATATAAAGAAAATGGATTTTTGGACCGGGAGACAGCGCAGGAGTGTATTGCCTATACTTTAGAGCGTGAAACACAAGCTGATACTATGTTTACACCGCCGGCCGAAGGCGAAAAGCAAATTATTGCCGGAGAAGATT
>JAZNLG010000101.1:0-1946 GCA_045578965.1 Lachnospiraceae bacterium
TGCACAGGCAACAAGAAACTTGTAGTCACCGCCCTTTATTTTTCCGGTGGTTATTGCCAAAATAAAAAGAGGTATCGCAGTAACCAAAAATCCTGCAATCCTCTCAAAGATTGGGGCACTGCTGAAAAACAGTGCCCAACCTAATATCAAGATAATTATTAAATTTGGAATTTTTCGATATTTATAATCTATCATTCCGCTTGTAAAAATCAAAATATCCATTAATCTGCTCCTGAGAAGTCGTCCTCATACATATCGCCGTTAATGGTTATAGTTCCGTTTAATTTCTGACAGAATTCAACACTGCCAACTCCGCCGCCTCCGATGTAAATTTCAAAGGAATGTGACTGCGGACTTTCTTTGGTTCCGGCAAGTTCTACTGGTGTGTAAATCTTCTTTGCTCCGATTTCTGAAACCGGACTTGCTGGAAGAGTGAATTTAAGTGTTCCGTTAGACACCATGGAAATGCTTCTTCCCTGAGAACCAAGTCTGTTGGTCATATCCCATGGTACAAATACGGTAGCAGTTGTAGGATTCTTTACTGTTGAGGTGTGTCTTCTGCTATTGCCCCAACTTCTGCAACCGCCTGTATTGCTTACTAATGTTGTGTTAAGTGTACAATTCACATCAACACCGAATCCATATCCGGATTTTAAGGTTGTCGGTGAAATATTTGCCGTTGCACCTAAAACGGCTTTGTACTTAAATGTGTGATTACACCACGAATAAATCGGGTTACCATTCTTAGTGTAACCTATAATTACTCTGTGAGAGTCAGTTTCGGTCCACTCAATGATTCCGTTACAAACCCCGCTTGGTTTAACAGTTACAGTTGGAGGTGGCTTTGGTCCATCCTCCTCTTCATCCTCAAGCGGAAAACAGTTTACATCAAGAATCTTATGCGGTTTCTTATCTGTAAGTGTTACAGATACCGGTTCTTCTGTTCCTGTCTTTTCAACAGTTCCGTCAGGAGTCTTTAACTCCCAATCCTCAATTACATATCCGGGAACATTTTCAAATTCAACCTCTGTCGTAATGGATTCCTCATCTTCCTGATTTGGTCTAACAACAGTTGTTTTGATTATCTTATCCGTTTCGGAATCTATGTAATTTACAGTTACCTTCTTGTTATTCAAAGGATAACATTTTACATTCAGATACTTCTTGTATAAATATCCGTTCAATGTAATTGTTGTTGGATTATCATTGCCCTCGTACTGAATTGTTCCGTCTAAAAGCTGAACATTCCAACCGTCGGTTTTATATCCTTCAGGAGTTTTGATATGTGCAGTAATTTGAGTCTCCTCATTACCCACAACCTTTTCTCCGGAAAGCTTTTCGGATGATATCAAAGTATTCTCTGCTTTATCCCAGTATCTGACTTCTACCTCAGTTTGCATAATCGGGAAAAATTCAACATTCAGATATTTCTCAGGAACCCACCCTGCGAGAGTGATTCCAACATCTCTGTCTGTACCGCCATATTGAATGGTTCCATCCATAAGCTGAACATTCCAGCCCTGATACTTGTAGCCTTCCCAGTCAGTAATATGTACTGAGGTATCAATAGTCTGAGAATCTTCAAGAAGCTGACCTGCGTTCACAGTGCCTTCGTGAAATATCTTATTATTCTGTGCATCCCAATATCTGACATGCACAATAGCATCACGTACAGGTTTTACTACAACTCTGATAGCAGTAAAATACCAATAAGCGCCTTTGGGGAACCATTTGTTTTTACCTACAACCTGATGGTTACCGTTCTCACTCCAGGGATCACAACACCCTGTTTTAACCTTTGTATCACTTTTGACACAAAGAAAGAATGTTGTTTCGCCGGGCTGAGTCAGTGTATATGTATCTTCGTTTACAATGTTTCTTTTGTAAACATTATACTTATCACCTAAGGCACCGAATCTCTGCCAGTCCCATTCAACAATCTTTCC
>JAZNLG010000102.1:0-18864 GCA_045578965.1 Lachnospiraceae bacterium
TCAAGATGAGATATCCCAAACAATAAGACCCCTTAAAGACTATGAGGTAGATAGGGCCAAGGTGTAAGTGCAGTAATGCATTCAGCTGATGGTTACTAATAGGTCGAAAGCTTATCCAGGTAAGGAGTAGTGTGGAAGGAATCGCTTGGTGGAGAGAAGTATCTGTGTTCGGTTTTGAAGGTATAAATACCTTTGAGGCCCAGTGGCTCAGTTGGTTAGAGCGCCGCCCTGTCACGGCGGAGGTCGAGGGTTCGAGTCCCTTCTGGGTCGCTTATATCAATATATTTTATGGGATCTTAGCTCAGCTGGGAGAGCATCTGCCTTACAAGCAGAGGGTCTCAGGTTCGAGCCCTGTAGGTCCCACTTGTATCGAAAGATACGAATTGAATACGTAAATATTATGGGCGGGTTCCCGAGTGGCCAAAGGGGGCAGACTGTAAATCTGTTAGCAACGCTTTCGATGGTTCGAATCCATCTCCGCCCATTCATTTCTTAAGAGAAATGCTTTTGGTAGGGAAGTATCACTACACAAAGTTCAGGTTTATCCAAACCGTATTATCGCGGGGTAGAGCAGTCTGGAAGCTCGTCGGGCTCATAACCCGGAGGTCGTAGGTTCAAATCCTTCCCCCGCTACTCACTTCTTTTATGAAGTAATTGCCCAGATAGCTCAGTTGGTAGAGCAGAGGACTGAAAATCCTCGTGTCGCTGGTTCGATTCCGGCTCTGGGCATTTTTAATTGGAGTTCTTTTGGACTCTTATTTTTTTATACAAAACTGACCGAACGGTCGGTCACAAATTTTACACAAATCTAATATATACTAACCGTTGTGTTATTAAGTGTAATGTATAAAAATACACTTTTTTAAGATGTAAAAGCAGTATTTCAAAATAGTCTTTTAATTGTAAATAACATTTTATGATTTTTTCATTTTGGATATATTTCATAAATGTAAGATGGAGGCATGTATGATTTCAAAATTCAGCGTTAAAAAACCGTATACAGTATGGGTTGGAGTGGTTTTGGTCCTGGTATTAGGTGTGGTATCTTTAATGAAAATGACCACAGACTTACTTCCTAATATGAGTTTACCATATGCTCTTGTTATTACTACGGATCCCGGAGCCAGTCCGGAAGAGATAGAGAAATCCATTACTGCACCGATTGAAGCTGCCATGGCGACTACGTCTAATATTAAAACGGTTAGTTCTATGTCTTCTAACAGTTATTCAATGGTTATTTTGGAATACGAGCAGGATACCAATATGGATTCTGTTGTTATTGAGATGCAGCAAAAGTTGGATCAGTTAAAAGGCGGTTGGGGAAGTACTGTAAGTGCACCGGTAATTATGCAGTTAGACCCCAGTATGCTTCCTGTTATGGTCGCCTCTGCAGATATTGAGGGTATGTCACAAATTGAGATATCAGAATATGTAGAGAACGAGTTAAAACCGTCTTTGGAAAGTATTGAGGGTGTGGCAACCGTTAGTTTAACAGGTGCAGTTGAAGAAAGATACGAAGTTGTTATTAACGAAGAAAAAGTTGATGCATTAAATGAGAAAATGCAGAATGAAATTAAGATTCAACTTGCTGATGCCAGAGAAGAGTTGGAAGATGCAAAGGCTGAAGTTGAAGACGGATTAAAGGAATTGGAAGAGGGACAGAATAAGCTCGCCTCTGAAATGGCTGCAGCTACAAATAAAATTGTAAACGGCAAAATTGAAATTTATGTAGGCGAAGCAACTATTACACAGACCCTGCCTGAATTAAAAGAAACCAAGAAAACTCTGGACACTACGGTAAAAACTTTAAATGATACTTATCAGGCCGGTGTAAAACTGCAGCAAACCATTGATACTATGAATCAATTGCTTGCAATTGAGGATGATGCTTTGTTTGAAGCGGCATCCGGAGGAAAAACTCGTTTTGAGGTTGAGCAGACAAGAAATGCTGCACAGTTAAGTTTAGATGCATTAAATGCAGGGCTTGCTACCATAACGGGCGCAATTAAAGAACTGGGATTTACCCTTAATACTTACAAGGATATTCCCGGAGTATTGCAAAATCTAACGAAAGCACAGGCTGATTTGAATACAGGAATTGCAACCATGCAGGAGGCGCAGGGCAAGATTTCAGAAGGCAAAACTGCGTTAGATGAAGCCTATGTTACTTTAACCGAAACACAGATTAAAACGATTTTTGAATTGAGCAGTTTGGAAGCAACTTTAAATTCTGCGCTCGCACAAATTGAAATGGGTGAAGAACAGATGGAAGCAGCAGAAGAAGATGCGCTTGAATCTGCAGATTTGACGAAAATCCTGACCGTAGATATGATTAATAATCTTTTTATGGCACAGAATTTTTATATGCCTGCAGGATATGTACAGGATGGAGATACCCAGTATATGGTAAGTGTAGGTGATGAGATTTCGTCTTACAGTGATTTATCAAATCTTGTGCTTATGGATATGGGTACAGACAGTGTAGGTATTATTTATTTAAAAGATGTTGCGGATATCCGTTTGGTGGACAATGTTGCAGAATCGTATTCCAAAGTAAACGGTAATCCCGCGATTATGCTTTCTTTTGAAAAACAGACCGGCTATTCTACGGGTGAAGTAACAGACCGTCTTATTGAGAAGTTCGAAGTTTTAGAAAAAGAGAATCCGGAATTAAATATGGCAGTTCTTATGGATCAGGGCGTCTATATTGAATTGATTGTAGATTCGGTCGTACAGAATATTTTAGTGGGTGCGGCATTGGCTATTTTCATTCTGATTATTTTCTTAAAAGACTGGCGTTCTACCTTCGTAATTGCATGCTCTATTCCGATGAGTGTAGTTTTTGCGATTGTATTGATGTATTTTACGGATATTACTTTGAACCTGATTTCTTTGTCAGGTCTTGCACTGGGAATCGGTATGTTGGTAGACAACTCCATTGTAGTAATCGAAAATATTTACAGATTAAAAAAGGAAGGTTTGTCTGCGCGTAAGGCGGCCGTCGAAGGCGCAAATCAGGTTGCAGGAGCAATTGTTGCATCTACCTTGACAACCGTATGTGTTTTTGCACCGATTATTTTTACGGAAGGTATTACTAAGCAGTTATTTGTAGATATTGCATTAACAATTACGTATACCCTGGGAGCAAGTTTGATTGTGGCGCTTACTTTTGTGCCTATGATGGCTTCCGGTATGCTTAAGGATGCGGTTGAGCCTGAAACGAAACTCTACGATAGAATTAGAGACTGGTACGGCAATATAATGCATTATATTTTAAGATTTAAGCCAATTGTTTTAATTGTGACGGTAGTGTTGCTTGTAGTAAGTACATGGGCGGCGTTTTCAAGAGGTTTTACGTTTATGGATATGGAGATGGAAGCAGATCAGATTTCTATGACGGTAGGACCGAAAGAAGAGCAAGTATTGACTTTTGAAGAGTTAAAAGTTTTAGCGGATGAAACAACCTCCGCGATTGTTGATGTGGAGGGTATCGAAACCATTGGTTGTATGGCCGGTGGAGGAGGTACTATGAGCCTAATGGCAACAGGTACCGAGAGTGTAACATATTACATTCTTTTAGACCCGGAAAGCGACCGGTCTATGTATGATATTATTGATGAATTGGAAGAAAGAACCGCGAATATTGAGGCTGAGGTCAGCATCAGTTCTTCCTCTTCCGATATGACTGCAATGTTGGGAAGCGGTCTTACGGTTCAGGTAAAAGGTCGCGATCTGGATAAACTGGAAGAACTTGCGGTTGACGTTGCTAAAATTGTTGAAGAGACAGAAGGAACTATTGATGTAAATGACGGTTTACAAGATACTACAGCGTCGCTGACCATTCACGTAGATAAAGAAAAAGCGGCAAAATATCAAATGACGGTTGCGCAGGTATTCCAGTTAGTGTATTCGGAAATGGCATCTGATTCTGCCTCTACACAGATTTCCACGGATGTAAAAGATTATGACGTTTATGTCATGAGTGAAGAGCAGACAGAAGTAACCCTGAATGATATTAAGAAGATTACTTTCCCGTATACAAATAAAGACGGAGAAGAGGAAACAATTAAAATTACGGAAATTGCTACTTTTGAAGAGGGTATTTCCATGAATTCCATTAATCGTTCCGGACAGACCCGTTATATCAGTATCACTGCCGGAGTGGATGAAGATCACAACGTAACGCTCGTAAGTAATGAAATTCAAAAGAAATTAGAAACCTTTGAATTGCCGGAAGGATACAGCATTGTGATGGCCGGTGAAGATGAGATGATTATGGATGCGATTGAGCAGTTATTTTTGATGTTGATACTTGCTATTATTTTTATCTATATGGTAATGGTTGCACAGTTCCAGTCATTAAAATCGCCTTTTATTATTATGTTTACGATTCCTTTGGCGTTTACCGGCGGTTTTGGTGCATTATTCCTGGCAGGATATGAAGTCAGTGTTATTGCTATGATTGGTTTTGTAATGTTAGCAGGTATCATTGTAAATAATGGTATTGTAATGGTAGACTTCATCAATCAGTTGCGTCGCGAAGGTATGGCAAAGAAAGAAGCGATTGTAGAGGCAGGCATGGCACGTCTGAGACCGATTTTGATGACGGCGTTGACGACTATTCTTTCAATGATTCCTTTGGCGTTAGGTTTCGGTGATGGTGCGGAAATGATTCAACCTATGGCAATTACCATGTCCGGCGGTTTGATTTACGGTACACTTTTGACACTGATTGTAGTGCCTTGTATTTATGATGTTTTTAACAAGAATACAAGTATGGTGGAAGAAGAACTGTAAGCGAAAGATAAAGTATATTTGACAGTGGTTAGTCAGGTATATCATGTGATTAGAATTAAGAGGTATAAAAAATGGATATAAAAAACAGCGGCAATGCATTTCTGATGTTTGACCGGGTTGCTGAAAAGGAAATGTTGATGTATAAAGCTGTTATTGAATTGGTTCAGGAAGACTATGATATAAACAGCATTAAAGTCAGCGATATTACCGGTAGGGCAGGCATCGGAAAAGGTACGGCCTATGAATATTTTAGTTGTAAAGAAGAGATCATTGTAAAAGCATTGCTTTTTGATACGTATTCACATTTGAAGAATATAGAGACGATTTTGAATGAAAAAAGATTATACAAGGAAAAACTGTTTCTTTTAATGGAGTATTTGGAGAACAATCTTCCTCATACAAAAGGAATTGGCAGTTTGATGAAAATGTTTTCCGGCACCTATGAAATTCGGGAAGATATAAAAAAAGAACTGGATAAAATTCATGATTCAAACAACTGCCCCGTCGCGTACATCGAAAATATGATTGATATTTTTATGATGCAGGGAATGGAAGAAGGATTGTATACCGAATCAGATGTCATTCTTCGAAGAAGTGTTTTTGCGACACAAGTGACAGGTTATATCTATTGTATTATGAATCATTTTTATAATGGTGGTATTTCCAGAGAAAAAGCCAGAGATTTCACCTATGAAAGTATTTTAAAATTATTACATTCATAAGTAAAAACAGCATAAAATATATTCAAATTAAGCATACTACCATCAAAGAGTTGATTGGAGGTATGCTTAAATGAATTCAGATACAATTGCATTATTAAAAGAATGCGATGCCGGATGTAAAATGGGTGTGGAAAGCATGAAACAGGTGCGTTCCTATGCGGAAGAAGGGCGTTTGCTTGCTGTAATCGATAAATATTTGGAAAGACACGATGATTTTGGTGACAAGTGCCACAGATTATTGAATCGCGCGCAGGAAACAACCCAGGATCCCCCTAAAATGGCCAGTGCCTTTGCAAGAATCAGTACGGATATGAAATTAATGATGGAAAAAGATTCTCATAAAATTGCGGAAATTCTTATTGATGGATGTAATATGGGGGTTAAATCTACCACGGAAAATATTCATAAGTATGATAAGGCTGACGGAGAGAGTATGGCGTTGGCAAAAGAACTGGTAGAAATGGAACAAAAAATGTCTCAGGATTTATTGCAGTTCCTGTAAGAAATGAGTATAATTAGTTTACAAAAATTTTATATTTAAAAAATATAATAAAAAAAGAAGTCGAAGTATACTCTTCGGCTTTTACATAAAAGCATTTTATAACAAAATACGCAAAAGATTTGTTAGTATTATATTTCATAAAAAGGAAGGGTATCACAATGGCAAAAGTAAGAATTGTATCGGACAGTACCTGTGATTTGTCGCCGGAATTAAAAGAAAAATATGACATTAAAGTCATTCCTTTATGTATTGTTATGGATGATAAGAGTTATTTTGATATGGTGGATGTAACGCCTTTGGAGATTTTTGATTGGGCAGATAAGAATAAGACTACCCCGAAAACCGCTGCGGCAGGTATCGAGGAGGCCATTGAGTTCTTAAAACCTTTTAAAGAGGCGGGCGAGGATGTTATCTATATTGGGATTTCCGAGGATATGAGTACCACATGTAATGTGCTTCGTCTTGCGGCAGATGATTTAGAATATGACAGAGTGTTCATTATTAACTCCATGAATTTGTCTACCGGTATCGGTCTGCAGGTATTGAGAGCGGCAGATATGGCTGCAGAAGGAAAGAGTGCGGAAGAAATCGTAGAGGCAATTTCTGAAGCAAGAACTTTGGTAAGAGCAAGTTTCGTTGTGGATAATCTTACCTATCTCGCAAGAGGCGGACGTTGTACTGCAGTAACGGCTCTGCTTGCCAATACGTTACAACTAAAGCCCCGTATCGATGTAAAAATGGGTAAAATGGGTGTTGGTCAGAAATACAGAGGCAAGTACAATAAAGTTATTTTAAAATATGTAAAAGAAATGGAAGAACAGTTGCTCCGCGCAGATAAAAAGCGAGTATTTGTTACCCATACCGATATGGATCAGACGATTGTAGAAGAAATAAAAGATTACTTAAAAGGTTTGAATTACTTTGATGAGGTAATCGAAACCGTAGCCGGTGGTGTGATTTCCAGCCATTGCGGACGAGGTACTTTGGGTGTATTATTCTACGATAGCAAAGAAATTTAAATGATAATAAGCAGAGAGAAAGCAGACGGTTTTGGCCGTTTGCTTTTTTTATACAGAACGCAAAAATAACATAGTTTTCAACTTTTGAAAACCCTAGACCATAACATTAAAATGTGGTATTATGAAATAGTATAACCTAGTCGTATTATGTTTTGAAAAGGCCAATCATTCATTTGATTTAAAATCCGAAGATTTGTGCAATACAGGTAAGAATAGAAGTATTTCAGATGGGGGAATAAGGATGGAAGGTATCCTTAAAAAACTACAGAATTTAAGTGAATCAGACTTTTATCCTTATCATATGCCCGGCCATAAAAGGCTTGGTAACAGGACTTTTGCATTGGATATTACGGAGATTGATGATTTTGATAATTTGCATCACGCTTCCGGTATCATTCTGGAAGCACAGAAAAGGGCTGCCGGTGTTTACGGTGCAAAGGAAAGTTTTTTTCTTGTGAACGGAAGTACCTGTGGTCTGCTGACGGCGATTTGTACCTCGTTTCAAAGAGGAGACAAGGTGTTGGTGGCAAGGAATTGTCACAAGGCAGTGTACCATGCAATTGAGATTAGAGGTTTGGAACCGATATATGTTTATCCGGAAATTGATGCAGAATATGACATAGGTGTCGGGATAACTGCAAAACAGGTTTCGGAAGTATTAGAAAATTATGTTTCTGCTGTGAAACAAGATGAGGCAGAAACTGCCAATGAGAGTATTGCCGACAGTAGGGAATCTTACAATGAGATCAAAGGTATGATTCTTACTTCACCTACCTACGAAGGGATAGTGTCCGAGGTGAGGGAGATTGCAGAACTTTTACATCTTAGAGACATGATTTTGATTGTGGATGAAGCCCACGGCGCGCATTTTGGATTTCATAAAGATTTTCCCGAAAGTGCGGTAACACTGGGAGCGGATCTGGTGATTCAAAGTCTTCACAAAACGCTTCCCTCGATGACACAGACGGCGCTTTTACATCGTTGTTCGGAGCGTGTGAAATCTGCAAAAATACAAAAATATTTGGGTGTTTTTCAGACCAGCAGTCCGTCCTATGTTTTTATGGCTTATATGGATGAGTGTATATCACTTTTGCAGAATCAGGGCGGTGAGTTATTTGAGGCATTTGCAAGGCGCTTGAAACACTTTTATAAAAAGTGTGAAGAACTTGTATGTATTAAGGTACGAAAGATTTCCGATCCCGGCAAAGTTGTAATCAGCGGAGGAAATTTCTACGGCGGAAAAGAGTTGTATGAAATTTTAAGAACCCGTTATCATTTACAACCGGAAATGTGTGCGGGCAATTATGTACTGGCAATGATGACAATTTGTGATACGGCAGAAGGGTTTGAACGGTTATATAAGGCCTTGGCAGAGTTGGATGTCGAACTGATAAAAAGGAATTGTCATAAAGAAACGTCCGAAGCCGGCATATGTGATGGAGAGAAATCATGGTCTGAAGAGAGCGGTCAGGAAGTAACCGTTTCAGAAGAAAACAGTGAAAAACTAAAGACATTGGTGTCACTTTTGAAAGAGAGACCGGTAAAAAAGTACAATCCGTGGGTTTTAGAAGAAAAAACTTGCGAAAAGATAAAGTTGACGGAAACCGCAGGCCGGATCAGTGCGGAATACATTTATTTATATCCGCCGGGAATTCCTTTTATCGTGCCCGGAGAAGTGATTTCCGAGAAGATGGTTGCGGCTCTTTTAAATCTTCGGAAAGAGGGCTATGAATTGCAGGGACCGGCAGATATTTCGGGTGATTATTTGGAAGTTCTTTTATAGAAATTCGGAGCGGAAGAACTTAAAATAAAACAAAATAGAGTGTACATTGTTTGGGGGAACATATGGGAAAAATATTTTATTTAATGGGTAAAAGTTCGAGCGGAAAGGATACGATTTATAAGCATATCCTGGAAGAGAACAAATTTAAATTACGTAAGATTGTGCCGTACACAACCCGACCGATTCGTGAGGGTGAAGAAAACGGCAGAGAGTATTTTTTTATTGATGATGCAGAAGTGCGTAAGTTGGCGGATGAGGGCCGTATTATTGAACTTCGAGCCTATAAGACCTATCACGGAAATTGGAAATATATGACCGTCAATGACGGAAGAATCAATTTAAAAAAGCACAATTATCTAATTATCGGAACTTTGGAATCTTACAAGAAAACGGTAGAATACTACGGACAGGAATGGATTGTACCTATCCTGGTTGAGGTAGATAACGGTGTACGTTTGCAGCGTGCTTTGAACCGGGAACGTAATCAGGCGCAGCCGAAGTATCAGGAAATGTGCAGAAGATTTCTTGCAGACGAAGAGGATTTTCGTCAGGAATTGATTGATGAAGCTAACATTCCCAGAATTTTTGTAAATGAAACGTTGGATGTTTGTATTGCGGAGATTGAGGACTATATCAAAGACAATTTAGAGCCGATAGAATAAGTAGTGAGTTACTGTCAAACTAAAGTTATAAAAGAACAGTGCGTCGGGAGATGACCGGAGGGAGGTGTCGGTATGGATATAAAAGTAAATAACATACAGCAGATTTCACAGCCGACACAGACAGGTCAGGTACAGACCGGCGATCAGACTTTCAAGTTTGCTTTGGCCAGTAATATTGCGGAGCACGAATTACAAACAAGGCTTACTCTGATGATGGAAGAAATTACTATGCAGGGTAAAAAAGTGGGCAAGCGTATGGACATCCGCGAAATGAAGAAGTACCGTATGCTGATTAAGGATTTTATGAATGAAATTGTTACTCACTCTCATGAATTCAGCCGAGAAAATTATCTGGACAGAAGGGGACGACACCGCGTATACGGTATTATTCGTCGTGTGGATGAATTGTTGGATGAACTGGCGCAGGAACTTGTCAAAGACGAACAGGATAACATCGCAATTCTGAACCGAATTGATGAAATTAGAGGATTGTTGCTGGATGTTTTCACTTAGGTAAGACGAAGGAATGCCGCATTATGATTATATAATTATTCGAATACAGAATAAGAAAGATACTTTGCGGAGTATAAACGAATAAAAGCAAAAGGCACAGAATGAGGAAACAATCCGTGAAGTTTAAGAAATCGAGATATAAATAAACATAATCATAAGAAGGTACTGGCGAACCGTCGGTAATTGGGTTCCGTATTTTGGAACCCTATATACCGCTACGTGTGAGACGTAGCGAGAGCGTACCTTCGTTGATTTGTTTATTTATATCGACGCATATAAAAAACCCGGGAGGTGACACGAATGGCAGATTTTAAGGATATTGTAGGACAGGATCATTTGAAAGAACAGTTACAAAAGAATATGAAAGAGGGTAATGTTTCTCATGCGTACCTGATTAATGGTGAACTTCGCTCCGGTAAAGAATTTATCGCGAAGATTTTTGCGGCTGCTCTTCAGTGTGAAGATGAACTGAATCCCCCCTGTCAGTCATGTCAGTCCTGTGTAAAGGCGTTTAGCGGCAATCATCCGGATATTATTTTTGTGTCTCATGAGAAGCCCAATACCATTGGTGTAGAGGATATCCGTACTCAGATTAATAATGATATTATGATTAAACCGTATCAGGGGCCTTATAAGATTTATATTATGAATGAGGCGGAGAAGATGACGGTACAGGCGCAGAATGCTCTTTTAAAGACTTTGGAAGAGCCCCCTGCTTATGCGGTAATCCTGCTTTTAACCACCTCTATGGAGGCTATGTTGCCTACAATTATCAGTCGCTGTGTGAATTTGTCTATGAAGCCGGTGCCCGACAGAGTGTTAAAAGAATTTTTAATGCAGGAAATGCGTGTGCCGGATTACAAGGCTGACATCAGTGTCGCTTTTGCGCGCGGAAATCTCGGACGTGCCAAGGTGATGGTATCAAACGAAGATTTTGATAAAATGCGTGATGATGCGGTAACACTTTTAAAATACATTGATGAGATGGAAATTTATGAGGTTGTGGCAGCAATCCAAAAAATCAAGGAATATAAGTTTGATATTGAGGATTATCTGGATATTATGTCCATTTGGTACCGTGATGTGCTTTTGTTCAAAGCGACAAACGATGTAAACGGCTTGATTTTTAAGAATGAAATACAGTATATTAAGAAGGTGGCCAAAAAGTCATCTTACGAGGGCATCGAAACAATTATCGATGCATTGGAGAAAGCCAAGGCAAGATTGCGGGCTAACGTAAACTTTGATTTGACCATCGAACTTCTGTTGATGACAATCAGAGAAAATTAGTTTAGAAAGGTATTGTAATAGATGATAAAAGTAATCAGTGTCCGTTTTCGGACAGGAGGTAAGATTTATTTCTTTGATCCTCTGGATTTTGAAATCAACAAAGGTCAGCATGTAATTGTAGAAACTGCCAGAGGTATGGAATACGGTCTTGTGGTAAGCGATATCCGTGAAGTAGAGGAAGACAGGGTGGTTCAACCCCTTAAGCCGGTAATTCGCGTGGCGACTCCCGCTGACGATAAGCAGAATGCGGAGAATCTTGAGAAGAAGAAAGAGGCATATGATATCTGCCTTGAAAAAATCCGTAAACACGAATTGGATATGAAACTGGTAGATGCGGAATATACCTTTGATAACAATAAGGTGTTGTTTTATTTTACAGCAGACGGAAGAATCGATTTTCGTGAATTGGTAAAAGATTTGGCAGCAGTTTTTAAAACACGTATTGAGTTGCGCCAGATTGGTGTTCGTGACGAAATCAAACTTATGGGCGGAATCGGTGTGTGCGGTCGTGTGTTATGTTGCCATTCATATCTTTCCGAGTTTGTTCCTGTGTCCATCAAAATGGCAAAGGAGCAGAATTTATCCTTAAATCCTACCAAAATTTCCGGCGTGTGCGGCCGTTTGATGTGCTGTTTGAAGAATGAAGAGGAAATCTATGAGGAATTAAACCGTAAATTACCTAATGTAGGAGACAGTGTATCCACAGAGGACGGTTTACAGGGAGAAGTTCACAGCGTGAACGTGCTTCGCCAGAGAATCAAGGTTTTGATTGAAGAGGGCGATGAAAAGGAACTGAAGGAATATCACGTAGACCAGTTAACGTTTAAGAAAAAGTATGTGAATAAAGATAAGGCTGATTTGCCGGCGGAAGAGTTGGCGGAATTAGAGAAGTTAGAGCGCCAGGATGCAGAAGATGCGGCAAAAGACGGAACGGAAGACCGCCCGAAGAAGCCTCATTTTGAGAAGAAGAAATTCGAGCATCAGAATGACAAGCATCACAACAATCATCATAATGAGCAGAATCATTCGGATCATAAACCTGCGGAACAGTATAAAAAAGATCAGAATGTGCCCGCAGAAGTAAAAGGCGGACAGTCGCAGGAGAATAATTCTGAAGGAAACAAAGGTGGAAAGCACCATCGTAACCGTAGAAACCGACACCATCGTCGTGACAGACAAGAAGGAAACAATGGCGGAAATGAAAACTAATCTCAAGGAAAATGAGCGGGTAGATTCTCTGCAGCGTAAAGGTTACGGAATTATTCAGGATCCGGGGAAGTTTTGTTTTGGAATTGATGCGGTTCTTTTAGCAGATTTTGCAAAGGCAAAACCCGGAGATAAAATTTTGGATATCGGAACCGGAACCGGAATTATCCCCATTCTTATGGAAGCCAGATACGATTGCGGCAATTATGTCGGCTTGGAAATCCAGGAAGGCAGCGCAGAAATGGCCCGACGAAGTGTAGAGATGAACCGGCTGGAAGATAAAATAACCATTGTAAACGGAGATATTAAGGAAGCAGAAGCATATTTTGAGGCTGCTTCCTTTGATGTTATTACCTGCAATCCGCCCTATATGATAGGGCAGCACGGATTGACAAATCCGGAAGAACCGAAAGCCATAGCAAGGCATGAAATCAAATGTACGCTGGAAGATATTATTGCCAAAAGTGCGAGGTTGTTGGTGCCCGGTGGAAAATTTTATATGGTGCACAGACCGTTTCGTCTGGCAGAAATTGTGACGACTATGTCACAATATAAGATAGAACCTAAGCGTATGCGTCTTGTGTATCCGTATGTGGACAAAGAACCCAATATGGTGTTGATAGAGGGTGCAAGAGGCGGTAAATCCCGAATGACGGTGGAGAAGCCTTTGATTGTATATGAAAAGCCGGGAATATATACCCGGGAAATCCGTGAGATTTACGGGGAGGAGATTGTATGACCGGAACATTATATTTGTGTGCAACCCCTATCGGGAATCTGGATGATATGACGTTTCGAGTACTGGACACTTTAAGAAGTGTGGATGTTATTGCGGCTGAAGATACCAGAAACAGCATTAAACTTTTAAATCGGTTCGAAATTAAGACGCCCATGACCAGTTATCATGAGTATAACAAAGTGGAAAAGGCAGAGAAGTTGATTGGAATGCTTCAGGAAGGCAAAAATATTGCCTTGATTACGGATGCCGGAACGCCGGCTATTTCAGATCCCGGCGAAGTGCTTGTGAAGATGTGTCATCAAAACGGAGTGCCTGTGACATCTCTGCCGGGAGCATGTGCCTGCATTACGGCATTAACCTTATCGGGGCTTCCGACCAGAAGATTTTGTTTTGAGGCATTTTTACCTTCGGATAAAAATGAGCGAAGAGCCATTTTAGAGGATTTAAAAGAGGAAAGTCGCACCATTATTCTGTATGAGGCACCGCATCACTTAAAGGGAACTCTGGCCGAATTATATGATACTTTGGGTGAACGAAAAATTACCTTGTGCAGAGAATTGACTAAAAAATTTGAAACCATAATGCCGACACAACTGTCAGATGCTATTTCTTTTTATGAGGAAAATGAACCAAAGGGAGAGTATGTTTTGGTTCTGGAAGGTAAAAGTTTAGAAGCCCGTAAGGAAGAGAAGCAGAAGGAATGGCAGCAGTTGTCCATTGAAGAGCACATGTCATTTTATGAGAATCAGGGTATAGACCGAAAAGAGGCAATGAAAAAGGTGGCTAAGGATCGCGGTTTGTCAAAAAGAGATGTTTATCAATATCTGTTAGAAAAGTAGTTGACAAAGTACAATGCAAATAATATACTCATAGCGTAATAAGGGAAAATACATAGTAGAAATCCCAAGTTTCTCAGCAAAGGAGTTACAAATATGTTAGAAAAAATTACAGAAATTATCGTAGAACAGCTTAATATCACAGGTGTGGAAATTACAGAGGATACTTCATTAAAGGATGATTTAGGCGCAGACTCACTTGACTTATTGGAGTTGGTAATGGCATTTGAATCCGAATATGGTGTTGAAATTCCTCCCGAGGATTTGGAAGGTGTTAATACTGTAGGCGATATTATCGAATACATTTCTAAAAAAGAAGCAGAATAATTTTATAAAAAAGAAAAACAAACTCCATCGACGAATGTCGGTGGAGTTTTTGTGTTTTTATTCAGGGAAGGTAAGGTTATGTAAAAATTATACTTTCTTGGTACCTTCCTGGGTAAAGTTCTTACGGAAATTCTGATCCCTGTACACTTTGGGTGTACATCCGGTTTCTTTTTTAAAAATGCTGGTAAAATGACTCTGGGAAGAGAAACACAGATGGTTAGAAATCTCTTCATAAGAGTACTCTGAGAATTTCAGCATATTTTGGGCCGCTTCTATACGGCGGGAGCGGATATAGGCACTGACAGAAGTGCCGGTTTCTTTTTTGAACAGTTTAGAAAGGTAGGTTTCGCTGATTCCTACATTTTCCGCAATAATTTTTACCGTTAAAGGCTGATGAAGATTATCATAAATATAATCAATTACACGAACGATGTTTTTGGAATAGATATTAATCTTTTTCATCTGCTTCATGCGCTTGCAATAATCCACAGCCATAGTATGTTGCAACTTCTTGATACTTTCGGTAGTGGTACAGTGGTCTGCCTTTTGAATATAGTAGTCACTTAAGGAGTATGCCATTTCATGGTCCATACCGCCTTCAATACAGAAGCGGGCAACCATAGCCGTAGCGATAATGAAATGATAGAGGAGATTTCTGACAATATTGTCGGAAAGTACACCTTTACCTTGGAATGTTTCTTTCTGGAATTTCTGCATTTCTTCTTCTACAATGTCTAAATTGCCGTTTTTTACCGCATCATAAAAGGACATTTCATTTTCGAAAGAACGATATTCCACGACAGACTCTTTGGCAAGATACAGTTTATGGTTAATGCCTTTATCCTTTCGTTTGTTCATTGGCGTTCTCCTTATTGTAAATGGTATATTTCAGGTAAAACAGTCTGTTCGGCCGCCTGTAAAGCAAAGGGCGCCGGGTATTTTTATTATAACAAAGATGTGTAGAAAAACAAGGAAAAAAGACAGATTTTTTATATGAAAAATATAAATGTAATATTGCTTTTCGAGTTGAAATTAGGTATGATTATTTTTGTATTTTATAATAAATTAGAGAACTTTATAAAAAAAGAGTGAATGGGATTCGCCATCTTTTAAATTGTGTAAAATATTGTTTGTGTGTTTGAGAAAGAAAAGACGGAGGCGTAACATGCAAAAAATCGGTTTTGATAATGATAAATATTTGAAAATGCAGTCTGAGAGAATCAAAGAGCGTATTGCTGCTTTTGGAGGCAAGTTGTATCTGGAATTCGGCGGTAAATTATTTGATGATTTTCATGCATCCAGAGTATTGCCCGGATTTAAGCCGGACAGTAAAATTGATATGCTGGTGCAGTTAAAGGACGAGGCTGAAATTGTAATTGTTATCAGCGCCGGAGACATTGAGAAAAATAAGGTGCGTTCCGATATCGGTATTTCCTATGACATGGATGTACTGCGTCTGATTGATGCGTTCCGCGGTTACGGATTGTATGTGGGAAGTGTGGTTTTGACCCAGTTTGCCGGACAGTCCAGTGTAGTTGCATACCAGAAAAAACTGGAGTCTCTTGGTTTAAAGGTGTACAGGCACTACCATATTGAAGGCTATCCGTCAAATGTCCCTCACATTGTCAGTGAAGAGGGATACGGAAAGAATGAGTATATTGAGACAAGCCGTTCGCTTGTGGTGATTACGGCGCCCGGACCGGGTAGCGGTAAAATGGCTACCTGTTTATCCCAGATTTATCATGAATATAAAAGAGGCATTAAGGCCGGTTATGCGAAATACGAGACATTTCCCGTGTGGAATTTACCCTTAAAGCATCCTGTAAATCTGGCTTACGAAGCGGCTACTGCAGATTTAAATGACGTAAATATGATTGACCCCTTCCATTTGGAAACATATGGTACGACTACCATCAATTATAATCGTGATGTGGAAATTTTCCCTGTTTTAAATGCAATGTTTGAAGAGATTATGGGAGAGTCACCGTATAAATCACCTACTGACATGGGTGTCAACATGGTTGGTTACGGAATTACGGATGATGATGCGGTGTGCAAAGCGGCCAAGGAAGAGATTATTCGAAGATATTATAATGCCTTGTGCGCAAAACGTCAGGGAAATTCGGATGATGTTCAGGTGATGAAGATTGAACTTTTGATGAAGCAGGCGGGCATTACCATAGAAGACCGTCCTGTTATCGGTGCTGCGAACTTAAGGGCAGAAGTAACCGGAGAGCCGGCTGCTGCTATGGAACTTCCGGGTGGTGAAATTATCACCGGTAAAACCAGTGAACTCTTGGGTGCGTCGTCGGCCCTTCTTTTGAATGCGCTTAAGAAACTGGCCGGATTGGATGACGAGGTGCATTTAATTGCGCCCACAATTATCGGACCGATTCAGGAGTTAAAAATTAAGCATCTCGGTAACGCAAACCCTCGACTTCATACCGATGAAGTATTGATTGCATTATCCATTTGTGCAGCTACCGATGAAAAGGCAAAGCGTGCGATGGAGCAGTTACCCAACCTTAAGGGTTCGGAAGTTCACTCCAGTGTTATTTTATCCCAAGTAGACAAAAATATATTCCGCAAGTTGGGTATTCATTTAACCTGTGAGCCGGTTTATCAGACCAAAAAACTGTATCATAAATAAGTTTTTAAGACTGCCTGTAACGGGCAGTCTTTTTGGTGAAGTATAATTTGCAGGGAAATAATCATGGTTTTGCTTTGATAATATGTAAAATTGTATTATGTGTGAAGAAACTTTAATATTTTTATGATGAAATTGTGAGAAAAGTGTGATAAAATACATTCTATAAGTGTAAACATTTCTAAAGAGGAGGAATTTAAAAATGCAGTACGAAATTAAAGGTGCACCGTTTCCCGTTGCAGTATTAAATGTTGCAGCTGGTGAAGCGATTAAATGTCAGCAGGGTGCTATGTGTTGGATGTCACCCAATATGCAGATGGAAACATCAGGTGGAGGAATCGGTAAAATGTTTGGTAAGGCTCTTACCGGTGAAGCATTGTATGAAAATAAATACACCGCACAGGGTGGTCCCGGTATGATTGCAGTTGGTTCAGGCGTTCCCGGAAACATTCTTGCAATTGATTTGACAGGCGGTAAGACTATCATTGCACAGAAGAAGTCCTTCCTTGCATCTGAAATGGGTGTAAATTGTGAAATTCAGAAGAATTTCAACGGAGCAGGTCTTTTTGGCGGTGGCGGCTTCATTATGCAGAAGTTCACCGGCGAGGGAACAGTATTTATTGAAGTGGACGGTAGCATTGTAGAATACGAATTACAGCCCGGACAGCCTATGAAGATTGATACAGGATGTCTTGCAGCAATGGAAGGCACTGTACAGATGAACGTAGAAAGAGTACAGGGATTCAAGAATGTTGTAGCAGGTGGTGAAGGACTCTTCAATACCACTCTTGTAGGTCCCGGACGCGTTTGGTTACAGACTATGTCTATTCCCAGTCTTGCAGGTGCTCTTGCTCCTTATATGCCTGCTAAATAATATATATAGCGGAAGCAAACAGGCAGCAGTACATTGAAATACAAGGCCATCGGTTAATATCCGGTGGCTTTTTTATTTGCGGTTTGCTCTTGTTTATAAAATCATAATGCGATAAAATATAAGTCTGACAATGATGCGACAGTGTATATAAAATCCGGCAGATAAACTTGAAGGATGGACAGGGGGCTACTATGGAGAAAAAAGCAAGAAGCAGTATATACAAAACAATACCGGCAATGGCAATTGTGCCCTTATTGTTGTTCGGACTTTTGGTATTGATTATCTGTTCTTGGCGTTTCAACGGCATAATGCATGAAAAAATTGAAGACGAACTTCAGAATATCGCGGCTTCCGTGGCAGCGACATATGATACGGTCTATCCGGGAGAATATCGTTATGAAGCGGTAAATAATATTGCATATTATTACAAGGGTGACGAAGAAATAACCGGTGATTTTACCATTATCGACAGTTTAAAAGATGCAACCGGCGCGGAGATTACCATCTTTTATAAAGATGTAAGAATGTTAACCACCATAAAAGACGCTGAAGGAAAGCGTTTTATCGGAAGTGGTGTCAGTACGGTTATTTGTCAGGAAGTGCTGGATATGAAAACTGCAAAATTTTATAACAGTGTCGTAATCGGAAATCATACATATTGTGCTTATTATATGCCGCTGTTAACGGATAACGGTGGTTGCATCGGTATGATTGCAGTGGCAAAACCTGCGGAAATTATACGGGATATGGTATTCAAGGCAGTAATTCCCATTGCTTTTGTGATTGTGGTTGCCATGCTGGCAGCAGGTTTTATTTCGTTCCGCTATGCTAAAAATTTGGCAACGGCTATCGGTAATCTTCAGAAAGCATTGGCAAACGTTGCGAAGGGAGAATTGTCCAAAGAACCCCATTATACGGTGATGGGAAGAAATGACGAAATTTCGGAT
>JAZNLG010000103.1:0-10624 GCA_045578965.1 Lachnospiraceae bacterium
GACTCTGCACACGGTCACTCTAAGAACATTATTGAAGCTGTTAAGAAAATCAAAGCTGCTTATCCAGACCTTCAGGTTATCGCAGGTAACATCGCTACAGGAGCTGCTACAAAAGCCCTCATCGAAGCTGGTGCTGACGCTGTTAAAGTAGGTATCGGACCTGGTTCTATCTGTACAACACGTATTGTAGCAGGTATCGGTGTTCCACAGGTGTCCGCTATTATGGATTGTTATGCAGTAGCAAAAGAATACGGTATTCCGATTATTGCAGACGGTGGTATCAAATATTCAGGTGACATTACAAAGGCTATCGCAGCCGGTGGTAGTGTTTGTATGATGGGTAGTATGTTTGCCGGATGTGATGAAAGCCCGGGAACATTCGAATTATTCCAGGGTAGAAAATATAAAGTATACCGCGGTATGGGTTCTATCGCAGCAATGGAAAACGGTAGTAAAGACCGTTACTTCCAGACCAATGCGAAGAAACTTGTTCCTGAAGGCGTGGAAGGTCGTGTAGCATACAAGGGTACCGTAGAAGATACCGTATTCCAGTTGCTTGGCGGACTTCGTTCCGGTATGGGATATTGTGGAACACCCACAATTGAAGAACTGAAGGAAAAAGGCAAATTTGTTAAGATTTCAGCTGCTTCCCTGAAAGAAAGTCATCCTCATGACATTCACATCACCAAAGAAGCGCCGAACTACAGCACAGGACAGTAGTAAATGCGAGCCGGATGAATCGGTGGCTTGGCCGATTGATCCGGCTGCTTAAGTCAAAGCAGATTTGTTTAAAATACAACATAATAAATTTTGGAGGTTTACTGATGAGAGCACAGCACGCGACTGAATGTGAATTACTGGTCATGAAGTGCGTCTGGATGAATCCCGATAAGGAATTATCTATGCCTGCAATTAATGAACTGGTAAACAAGACCTATGACAAAGATTGGGCTCCGCAGACAGTTTCTACATTTTTGAAGAGACTGCGTAACCGAGGATTTTTAGAGGCTGAACGTCGCGGACGTTCTTTTGTGTATCATAGCTTAATTGATGCAGAAGATTACAAGACCGCAACTGTTATGGACTGCTGTGAATTCTGGTGCAACGGTGATGCAGCAAAGATGCTTGAAATTGTAAAAAACGACAGAGGTCTCTCTCAAGAAGAGGTCGAGAAAATAAAAGCGCTTTTATAAGTGAGATTATTTTCTAAAAAAGAGGTTCGTCCTAGGGTAGGGACGGACCTCTTTTTTATTTTAATAAGCTGTTTGGGAAGAACATTTCCGTAAGGTTGAGAAAATAATAAAAAATGATTGTATCTTTCGCACAATAGGAATAAAGTAGTAAATAAGAAAAAATGAAAAATAACGAGGTAAAAATATGAAAGTTTTATTGGTATGCGGAAGCCCCCACAAAGAGGGATGTACACACACTGCATTGGCAGAGGTGGCAAAGACTTTACAGGAAGAAGGAATTGAAACCAAAGAAGTATGGATTGGAAATAAACCGGTAGGCGGTTGTACAGCTTGCGGTGCCTGCGCAAAACTTGGCAAATGTATGTATGATGATGTGGTAAATGAAGTGCTGGCAGAAATCGATACATATGACGGTTTTATTTTTGGTACGCCGGTATATTATGCATCTCCTAACGGAAGTATGTTGGGATTTATGGACCGCCTTTTTTATGCGGGTGCAGCGAAAATGGCTTACAAGCCTGCGGCAGCAGTGGCGTCTGCAAGACGTGGCGGTACTACGGCGACTTTTGATGCCATGAACAAGTATTTTACCATTAATAATATGCCCGTGGTGTCTTCACGCTACTGGAATATGGTGCATGGCGCCAACAATAAGGGCGAGGATGTTTTACAGGATGCAGAGGGCTTACAGACCATGCGTTATTTGGGTCGTAATATGGCTTGGATGTTAAAATGTATCGAAGCCGGTAAAAAGGCCGGCATTGAGGCTCCTAAGCCTGAAGAAACCAAGATTTTTACGAATTTTATACGATAAGTTCAGACGCATAAAAGTAAGTTGGCAGAGTGGTTTTAAAAGGCTGAGTGATGTTTTTGTGTCTTTTGAGATATGATGTTGTGACAAAGATAAGGTGAACAATATGTACGGTGAAAAGCATAGATCCAAGGGCTTAGATTTGGAAGAGATTGATTATGAAGATATCGCGGAAGAAATCGCTGATGAAGATTTGGAAGAAATTGAATATGTAGATTTTGAAGATGAGACAGAATATGCAGACTTCCAAGACGCGGATGCGGAATCGAGTTATGTGGAAATTGAAGAGTTCGAAGATGAAGACGTGGATTTCGAAGCGGAAGAATCTGAAAACAACGAAAAACAGCATAAAAAAGAGCCGTATGATGCTTGCACGGATGATGATAAAACAACATCAGCGATTTACATTGTTTTTATCGCACTGACTGCCCTTGGCGTGGTGGCGGTATTCGTAGTGTTTGGCGTGTGGTTTTATCAGGAGAGCAATAACAAAGAGTCCCATGTGGCTCTGATCCATCAATATACAGTGTCAGAGAACGCAAAGTTTGGGCAGGATGTAATAGAAACAGATTTAAAATTGCAGGAAGAATGGCGGGCGGTGGAAGAGGCAGCAAGGCTGGAAGCAGAAGCAGCGGCTGCGGCGGCTGAAGAGGCAAAAAAAGATCTTGGGATGACTTTTACACCGGTAAAAGAGAATGTTACAGCCAAAGAAGCTACCAATCTGCGTGATCTTCCGAGTCAGGGAGATGACAGTACGGTCATGTTAACCTTACAGAATGGTCAGATTGCAACACGTATCGGCATCTGTGACAAAGGCTGGTCGAAACTTGAGTATGAAGGGCAGACATATTATGCCATTTCCAATTATCTTACCACGGATTTGACGGTAAAACCCCAGGAGGTGATACCGGAAGATGACGGCATCAAAACTGTTTTTACAGCGTGTAACGAGGCGGTAACACCGAAGATAGAAGTTAACTTACGTGCCCTGCCCAGTGTAACGAATCCGGATGCTGTGGTTGTTGCAACCATCAAAGCGGGCGAGGTGGTTACCAGAACGGGAATCAATACTGACGTTGGCTGGTCAAGAGTTGAATATAACGGGCAGACGCTTTATTGTGTCAGCAGTTATGTGTATGTAGTGCAGTAAATTATAAGGGTCTCAATCCAATATTTGTGTTTCAAAGAATGAAATGCCATGTGAATATTTTATATAAAACCCGGTTCTGTTGAAATATAAAATAATTCACATAGATACGATAGTATCAACACAAATATTGGATTGGGACATTTTTTTATTAAAATACATTGACAAAATAAAAATAACTGTTATAGTAATAATAGAACAAACAAAACAAGTAAAACAGAGATTGGGTGAAGCGTATGCCGGGCAATGGAGGCATGCAACAGCACGTAATCTGCAAATAAAAGGAGGAGTAAGTTATGGATGGTTCTAAATTCACACAGAAGTCTCTGGAAGCCTTGGAAACTTGCCAGAAACTTGCAGACGAATACGGCAATCAGGAAATTGTCCAAGAGCATCTTTTATATGCGCTTTTAAGTATTGATGACAGTTTGATTTTGAAATTGATTGAACGTATGGATATCAATAAGGAGCATTTTTGCAATCGTATATTGAGTATGATTGAGAAGCGTCCCAAAGTGTCCGGCGGACAGCCTTATGTGGGGAATGATTTACGTAAAGCACTTGGTAAGGCGGAAGATGTGGCAAAACAGATGGGGGATGCGTTTGTATCCGTGGAGCATCTTTTTATTGCCATGCTTGAGGTGCCTTCTTCTGACATGAAGGGTGTTTGGAAAGAGTATGGTATTACCAAAGAACGTTTTCTTCAGGCATTGGCTACTGTCCGCGGTAGTCAGCGTGTGACCGGTGACAATCCGGAGGCAACTTACGATACTTTGAATAAATATGGTCAGGATTTGGTTGAGAAAGCAAGAGAACAGAAATTGGACCCTGTGATTGGCCGTGACAATGAAATCCGTAACGTCATTCGTATTTTATCCCGTAAAACCAAGAACAATCCGGTTCTAATCGGTGAACCGGGCGTTGGTAAAACTGCCGTAGTAGAAGGGCTTGCACAGCGTATTGTGCGCGGCGACGTGCCGCTGGGGCTTAAGGACAAAAAGATTTTTGCTCTGGATATGGGCGCTTTGGTGGCGGGCGCTAAATACCGCGGTGAGTTTGAAGAACGCTTAAAGGCAGTCTTAGATGAAGTGCGTCAGTCGGAAGGGGAGCTTATCCTTTTTATCGATGAGTTGCATACCATTGTGGGTGCGGGTAAAACTGACGGGGCTCTGGATGCCGGAAATATGTTGAAACCTATGCTTGCCAGAGGTGAATTGCATTGTATCGGTGCTACTACTTTGGATGAGTACCGTAAGTATATTGAGAAGGATGCGGCTTTGGAACGTCGTTTCCAACCGGTGCTTGTAGATGAACCTACCGTAGAGGATACCATTTCGATTCTTCGAGGAATTAAAGAACGCTATGAGGTGTTCCACGGAGTTAAAATTATGGACAATGCCCTGGTAAGTGCAGCGATGTTGTCGCATCGTTATATTACGGACAGATTCCTGCCGGATAAGGCCATTGACTTAGTGGATGAGGCCTGTGCCCTGATTAAAACAGAGTTGGATTCCATGCCTACCGAACTGGATGAATTACAGCGCAAAATTATGCAGATGGAGATTGAGGAAGCGGCATTGAAAAAAGAGGATGACCGTTTGAGCAAGGAACGTCTGGAAGTATTACAGAAGGAACTGGCAGAAGAGAAAGCGGAGTTTGTGAACCGTAAGGCGCAGTGGGAGAATGAAAAGACTTCCGTAGACCGCTTAAGCAGTATGCGTGAAGAGATTGAGACAGTGAACGGTCAGATTCAGGTGGCACAACGTGAGGGCAATCTAGAAAAGGCTGCGGAATTAAGTTACGGTAAATTGCCGGAATTAAAGAAGGCTCTGGAGGCAGAAGAAGAGAAACTGCGTAAGGACGGCTTACAACTTTTGCACGAAAGTGTATCGGAAGAAGAGATTGCAAGAATTATCTCTCGTTGGACAGGAATTCCCGTGGCGAAACTGACGGAGTCCGAGCGTAATAAAACCTTACATCTGGAAGAAGAACTGCACAAAAGAGTGGTTGGCCAGGATGAAGGCGTTGCTATGGTAACAGAGGCAATTATCCGTTCCAAGGCAGGCATCAAAGATCCTACCAAACCCATCGGTTCGTTCCTGTTCCTCGGGCCTACCGGTGTGGGTAAAACGGAACTGGCTAAAACTCTGGCGGAGTCCTTGTTTGACGATGAAAGCAACATGGTTCGTCTTGATATGAGTGAATATATGGAGAAACATTCCGTATCCAGACTGATCGGAGCACCTCCGGGATATGTGGGATATGATGAAGGGGGGCAATTGACTGAAGCAGTCAGACGTAAGCCTTACGCGGTTGTACTCTTTGATGAGGTCGAGAAAGCCCATCCGGATGTATATAACGTACTTTTGCAGGTGTTGGATGACGGCCGTATCACAGATTCCCAGGGCAGAACCGTGGATTTTAAAAATACGATTTTGATTATGACATCCAATATCGGCGCGGATGACCTTTTGGAAAGTATGGAAGAAAACGGTGACATCACTGAAGAGGCTCTGGAACGTGTGCAGGGCAAACTTCGTATGAATTTCCGTCCGGAGTTTTTGAACAGACTTGACGAAATCGTCATGTTTAAACCGCTGACCAAAGACAATATTGCCGGAATCGTGGATTTGATTATTGCCGATTTGAATAAGCGAATTTCTGACAAGGAAATCAGTATTGTAGTGACACCGGCAGCCAAAGATTATATTGTGGAGAACGGCTATGATCCCACTTACGGCGCCCGTCCTTTGAAACGTTATGTACAGAAGAATGTAGAGACATTGCTGGCTCGTAAAATTCTTGCCGGTGAAGTGCAAATGAGCGATGTGGTAACTATCGATGTAGCGGGCGGACAGTTAACGGCACTTGTGACGGAGGAAGTGTAATTACGGCTACATGACAGAAATGTTGGAATGTAAGCTTGCATTACTTTTATATCAAAGTGAAAGATTATGTTTGCGGTTGATTTCCGAAGACAGATATTTATAATTTAATGAATGGGCGGTGGAGAAGGCTCCATCGCCCTTGTTATTGCAGTCGGCTGTTTGTTGCTGAGCGAAAGCAAATAGTCTCTTTATGATGAATCGCTCAGAAATGAGGAAAGGTATGATACCCAAGGACCCTGTAATGTTGCTTAGTTTCTTAAATTTGAAACTGCGTGACTTTTATAAAAGTGATGAAGAAATGTATGAAGATTTAGACCTTGACCGCAAGGAAACAGAAGAGAAACTTGCGGGCATCGGTTATGTTTATGATAAGGAGCGAAATCAATTTGTCTGAGAATATATCGGTAAATTTCCAAAGCGGCGGTTGTGTGGATTGCAGTAACTGCGGGCTTTGCGGAAAAGGTAAAAAAGAATCAAGTGTGGTGACGGACAGCGTGAATGCGCCGCAGGTTAGCGGAAGTTTGACGGCTTTGAACAGTTTGGCAGGAAGCGGTATGCTGGCCGGTGCTGCCGGAACTGCGGATGAAATCCCTACTCTCGTAGCGGTGGATCTTGGCACCACAACCATAGGTATGTATTTAATCAATGCCGTAACCGGCGAGCAGATGGGGGTATTTGTTTCACTGAATCCCCAGCAAATCCACGGTGCGGACGTAATATCAAGAATTTCCAATGCTAATGCAGGCAAGAAAGAAGAACTGCAGGCTTTGATTACGGAAACCATCGAAAACGGTGTGAAGAAACTTGTAAAAGAACGTACACCGAAGTTGATTGTGATTTCGGGAAATACGGTTATGGGACATCTTTTGATGGGGTATGATGTGAAGACTCTTGGCGTATATCCTTTTAAGGCAGAACATTTGGAACAGGCGGAGACTGCGATTTGCGGTATTAAAACCATTTTGATGCCGGGAATATCTGCTTTTATAGGCGGAGACGTGGTTTCGGGACTTTATACATTGGGCTTTAAAGAGAGTAAGGAAATTTCCCTGCTGATTGACCTTGGCACCAATGCGGAGATGGTAATCGGTAATTGCGACAGAATGCTTGCTCTTTCAGCGGCAGCAGGTCCTGCTTTTGACCAGAAGGTGTACGGAAGCCAGCTGATTAAGGCAGTGGCACAGATTTTAACGGAAGAGAAGGCAGACCGCACAGGCTGTCTTGCGGAAGAATATTTTGAACTGGGTTGTATCGCGGGAAGAACTCTTGTAAAACAGGAGGAAATCCGCGAGTTGCAGAAGGCAAAGGCAGCAGTAGCGGCCGGAATTACATTGCTGGCAAAGGAATATGGCGTTCAATTGTCTGAGATTCGTAAGGTGTACATAGCCGGCGGTTTGGGCTTCTATCTTGATTTGGATGCGGCGGTGGAAATCGGTTTGTTCCCGAAGGAATTTGTGGGCAAAATGGAAGCCGTGGGCAATACTTCTTTGGAAGGCGCTTACAGATACGGGCTGGCATTGGAGCAGGGCGTGAGCGATGCGCAGGAAACGGGCAGTCAAGCGGATGTATTGGATTGTGCCGGTCAAACCAAGCCTGAGCGTGAGTTAAAAGAACTGCTTTCCAAAGTGCAGGAGTTAAATCTTGCGGAACTGGAAGGTTTTGAAGAAACGTATATTAACGCTATGAACTTTTAAGAGATTTAAACCACGGTCAAACTATTTATTGACGGTTGTATAAAAGAATGAGAACGATTCGTGAGCCTGTTCGTCAATATGATGCGCAGGAAGAGGAAGGATAAAAATGGATTTATTTTCGTATATGCGGGAAAATAAAATGAAACAGGAATCGCCCCTGGCGGCAAGAATGCGTCCTAAGACTCTGGATGAAGTAGTGGGGCAGCAGCATATTATCGGAGAGGATAAAATGTTGTATCGCGCCATTAAGGCGGACAAACTGCAGTCTGTTATTTTTTACGGACCGCCCGGGACCGGCAAGACAACCCTTGCCAAGGTGATTGCGAATACGACCAGTTCGGAATTTACTCAGATTAACGCTACCGTTTCCGGCAAAAAGGATATGGAAGAGGTAGTAGAGCAGGCCAAAAATACCCTTGGCATGTACGGCAAGAAAACCATTCTTTTTGTAGATGAGATTCATCGATTCAACAAGGCGCAGCAGGATTTTTTGCTTCCTTTTGTGGAAGACGGCACTGTAATTTTAATCGGTGCCACTACAGAAAATCCCTACTTCGAAGTAAATGGGGCGCTTATTTCCCGTTCGGCGATTTTTGAGTTAAAACCATTGGAAAAGGCGGACATTCGTAAGTTGCTGGAGCGTGCGGTGTATGATGCGGATTGCGGTATGGGAACTTATGATGCTGTGATTGATGAAGATGCGTTGGAATTTCTGGCAGATATGTCAGGCGGTGATGCAAGACATGCCTTGAACGCGATAGAACTAGGCATTATGACTACTCCAAGAAGTGATGACGGCAAAATACATATCACCTTGGAAGTGGCAAGTGAGTGTATTCAGAAGAAACTTTTGCGTTATGATAAAAGCGGTAACAACCATTATGACACGATTTCTGCTTTTATAAAAAGTATGAGAGGGTCTGATCCTGATGCGGCAGTGTATTATCTGGCAAAGATGTTATCTGCAGGTGAGAGTGTCACTTTTATAGCAAGAAGAATTATGATATGTGCGTCAGAAGATGTGGGAAATGCGGATCCGAATGCTATTCAAGTGGCGGTGAATGCATCTCTTGCGGTAGAGCGTATCGGTATGCCGGAAGCGCAGATTATTCTTGCTCAGGCGGCGGCTTATGTTGCTTGTGCACCTAAGAGCAACGCGGCAGTGAATGCGATTCAGTCCGCTATGGCTTGCGTGGAGCAGACCGGAGATTTGCCCGTGCCTCCGCATTTGATGGATGCCCATTATAAGGGGGCTGCGAAACTGGGACACGGTCTGGATTATAAATATTCCCACGATTATCCCAATCATTATGTGGAGCAACAGTATCTGCCCTATGAACTGACCGGAACGAAGTTTTATGTTCCTTCCGACCAGGGGTATGAACAAAAAATTAATGAACATATGAAACGGATTCGTCTGGCGGAGAAAGCGCGCAAAGAAGGTAAGCAGGAATAAGCCGGGACCTGAAACGGGTGTGCGGGACGGACACCGATTCTGTAATGCCGGAGATGAAAAAATAAGAGAAGAATTATAAAACGGAGCAGTTTAAAACAACTGCTCCGTTAAATATTGGTAAACCTGCTGGCTTTTGTCCTGCCATTTGTTACAGATGGATGCTGCAATTTCTTCCGTGGGAACGGTTAATTTGATACTGACCAGTTCCGTATCACGGTCTTTGGCCCATAGGTGTGCTTCGTATTCTCCGTTGGTGGATTTGTAGTAATCCGAAAGTACGGACACTTCGTTGCGGAGTTCCATTTCGTTCTGGCGAAGATATTCAATCACATCTTCTTTTATGGCATCGCTGATTCTGTTCTGAAAGTAAGATAAGGTGTTCATACCTTCTTCGGTAATGGAGAACAGTGTACGGTTTCTTACGGTTTTGGAAGCGATTAAATTATTCTCTTTTAAATCCGAATAAACCTGCTGTAGCGTAAGAAAGTTGGTGTAATCTTTCTCCAGAATGAAGTCCCCGATTTGTGAACTGCTTAAGGGGAAACTCACCTTGTTAAGCATATATAAAACAATTAATTTGTATAATGTAAGCGGATCCTGAAACATATTGTCGGCCTCTTTTCTTTTGGCGTTGAATTTTATCTTACATCAAACCCATACAATGCGCAAGAGAATAAAAGGATAAGTTTTCAGGGAAAATTTACACGAAAAAAGTATTTGTATGTCATATCACAAAAAACTCTTTTCTTTTTTAAAAATATGAAGTATAATGAAGTCGCTAGTCAGAATGACATATCTAAAAAAGAATTCCCAACAGATAAAAATCAAAATACAGAATTGAGTATTTGAGATAGCAGTAACAGATAGAAATTCCCTTTTTACAAGAAAATATAGTACAAAAAACATTTATAACGGATATTTATTGATAAAAAACGGTCTGAGGGACTTTTGGCGGATTGAGACAATACATATTTAAAAGCAATGGGTGAGAAACCATAGGAAAAGGAGGAGCATACATTTGAGAGAAAAGTTTGAATCGTTATCTTTATCTGTGTTGCGCGACCTTGCGAAAAGCATTGGGGTAAAAGGTGTAACTACCATGAAAAAAGAGCAGTTAGTGGATTTGCTTGTAGCCAAAGAAGCAGAACAGGCAAAAGATAATAAAACCAAAGAAGAACCGGTCAAAGAAGCACCTGCAAGTGAGGGCGGTGCAAAGGTTGTCAAAAAGATTGACGAAAAAGAAATTTCCGGAGAAGATGCCGATAAATCCAAGACCGAGGATAAGTCTGAAATGAATATGGCGGAACTGGATAGCGGTATTACCACAAGCGGTATTCTGGAAGTTATGCCGGACGGTTTTGGTTTTATCCGATGCGAGAACTTTTTACCCGGTGAAAACGATGTTTATGTAGCTCCCAGCCAGATTCGTCGTTTT
>JAZNLG010000104.1:0-1681 GCA_045578965.1 Lachnospiraceae bacterium
AAAACCATTTTTGAAAAAGAGGCATTAAAAGAAGCATTGTTTACACTGTGGAAAGAAAATGATTGGGATATGCAGATTATTGCAAGCAACTACCAGTACACACCCAATCGCACCATAGAACAAATAATGCCCGCCGCTCCAAGCGAGAGCAGCAGGCAAACATTTTTAGCAAAGGTTGAAAAAGTGCGCCATTAAATATTCTTTTACTTTAATCAGGGATGGAAGGATGTATTCAGACAATTCTTCCATCTCTTTATTTGGCAGTAACATATCCGGCACCATCAACGGACGCATATTGGCGCTGTGCGCCGCTTTGATTCCGTTATAGGAATCTTCTATGACATAGCATCGTTTGGGAGCAATTTGAAGGCTTTCCGCGGCTTTTAAGAAGATATCCGGTGCTGGTTTGCTTCTTTTTACCATATCACCGCAAATCACCGCATCGAAATAGTCCAACAAACCGGCATCTCGAAGTTCCTGTTTTACTACCGCTTCTCTTGTGGAAGAAGCAAGGGCAATACGGATATCGTTTTCTTTTAAGAATTCTAAAAGTTCTTTGATTCCCTTCTTCATGGGAAGTCTGCCTTCTCCGTAGCGGCTGTGAAATAACGCCGACATTTCCGCCTTGTATTCGTCATAAGGGAAGTCCTGTCCGTAACGAAGTTTCATCTTTTCTCTCGTCGCTGCGGCATTGATACCTACACACTCCGCACAGGCCTCTGCAATGTTGGGGATATTGTACTTGGCCGCGGTTTCTTCCCAGCATTCCACAACAAGCCTTTCAGAATCAAAGATGACTCCGTCCATATCAAAAATCACTGCATCAAAATCACGTTGAATCATTACACACCTCTCGTACCACGTTCAAAATGCATTTTATTCAATCCCCGTCACTTCATATCCTTCATCTTCCACAATTTTCTTCAGTACGTCATCTGCTACATCTTCATTCAAGGTTAAAATTGCAGTTCCTTCTTCGTGGCTTACAACAGCTTCATCCACTTCCGCCATTGCTTCCAAAACCTTTTTCACACGGCCGGAACAATGTCCGCACATCATACCTGTAATTTTCATTGTTTTGTTCATATCATCTTTTTCCTTTCGTTCTTCGTTTGTTTTATTTGCTTCGCTATCATTTTTACTTAAATAAGCACTTCCGTCACAGGCACATTTTTCAGTTTCTGCGTTCTCTACTGCTGTACCTGCCGTCAACGCCGACTTAATCTTTTTATCTCTCTTGGCATTATACACCTTAACCAAATTCAAACGCAAGGCATTCGATACGACACAAAAACTTGACAAACTCATTGCCGCCGCCCCGAACATCGGATTCAACTCCCAGCCTAATACTGCAATAAAAGCACCTGCTGCCAAAGGAATTCCGATGCAGTTATAAAAGAATGCCCAGAATAAATTCTGATAAATATTTCGCAACACCGCGCGGCTCAAACGAATTGCCGCAGGTACATCCAAAAGATTACTTTTCATCAATACCACATCCGCGGCATCAATTGCCACGTCTGCTCCGGCCCCGATGGCAATACCCATGTCCGCTTTCACCAGGGCAGGAGCGTCGTTAATTCCGTCACCTACCATAGCAACCTTGCCCAGTTTCATCAATTCCGTAATTGCTGCTTCTTTACCGTCGGGAAGTACGCCTGCGATCACTTGATCCACACCG
>JAZNLG010000105.1:0-3821 GCA_045578965.1 Lachnospiraceae bacterium
CAGGAATATTTTGAAGAAGTAAACGCACCATATAAGCAGATGTTTATAATGGAAAATATGACACATGGTTTATTAGAATCGGATTCAGATGGATTTTCTGAGATTGTTCATCAAATTGCAAAAACAGAAAGAGAAAGATAACTTTCAGTTTGTCTGAGCACTATATTTTAATTTAACACCGTTAATCCTGCCTTAAGGCTTGATTATAAATATTTTATTTAAAGGAGATTGCTGTTTGAGAAAGAACAACACCTTAGAGATTGTGGAATAACCGGGAGGTTATGAAGACAATCAAATCGTAACCTCCCAGCACTGTAGTCAACAATCATCAGGAGGGAAAGAATAAATAATGAATAAAAATGACTATATTATCCGTTTGGAAACACCTGCAGACCATGCAGAGGTAGAGAATTTAGTAAGAGAATCTTTTTGGAATGTGTATCGCCCGGGATGCTACGAGCATTATTTGCTTCGTTGTCTTCGAGACGATAAGGACTTTGTTCCGGAGCTCGATTTTGTAATGGAGAAGGATGGCCGGATTATTGGTCAGAATGTCTTTGTACGTGCAAGCATTCAGGCAGATGACGGCAGAGATATTTCTATTATGACCATGGGGCCTATTTGCATTGCAAATGACTTGAAGCGTCGGGGTTACGGTAAGATTCTTTTGGACTACACTATCGAAAAAGCCAAAGAAATGGGCGCAGGTGCGTTGTGTTTTGAAGGTAATATCGATTTTTACGGAAAGAGTGGTTTTACTTACGCATCGGAATTCGGACTTCGCTATCGCGGATTGCCGGAAGATGTAGACGCATCATTCTTCTTGTGCAAGGAACTGATTCCGGGATATCTGGCAGGGATTACCGGCGAATACGGACCGCCTGCAGGATATCTTATTGATGAAGCGAAAGCAGAGGAGTATGATAAGCAGTATCCGTACAAAGAGAAGTTAAAATTACCGGGACAACTTGTGTAAAGATTCCAAACATACACCGGTGGGGCGATATGCCCCATCGAGTGTTAAAAAGAAGGCGCATAAAGATAATTTATCCAATAAAAGAGTGGAGCGATAATCGATGAAAAAAGTAATTTCAGTGAACAGTCCGGCGGACATTACCATCGATAAATTGAATCAAAAAGTCAGAACGAAAGTGAAAATAGAAGACAAGCTTGGAGTGACGGATTATTATTTCTGGGGCGATAAAATTTCGCAGAATACTTTTGTGTGGGACAGTGCAAGAAATGTGAATAATTTCTTAAGGCTTAAGGGTGAAATTGTGGAGAAAGATAGGGAGAATTCAGAGATTCATCTCAAAGTAATTAATAAGCCGACCTATTATGTAATTTATATACTTGCCGTCTTCTTTGTATTAATTGCATTGTTATCAAGTAAGTACTTTTTTGCTATCTTTGCCATTGTTTTTGTTGGAGTTGCTTGGATTGTGAAGTATAAGTATTTTGATGATGTGGTTGCGGATATAAAAAGCATTGTCGGAGTATGTGAAGAATAGTTTAGTAGGAGCGTTGTTGTGTGAAAAAGCAAATTAAAATTTTGGGCATATTTTTATTTATGCTTACTATGCTTTGCGGCTGTTCGAAAATGACACCGCAGACTGTGGATGGTGTGAAAGACTATCTGGTTCAAAACGGATATTATGATGAAAAATATTATTCAAGTGCTGAACTGGATGGTGTCAGTGCTTGTGTTGATTTTTTAACAAATAAGTGGACATTGTTATTTTATGATTATGGTGATCGTAAGGAAGACTTTGAAACTATATATGAAGGTACGTTGGCAGAATTCACCGTAACAACAGAAGTAAAAAAAGGCAATTATACGATTTCGGAAGTCTATACAGACACAAATTATTCTTTATTTGTCCGGGTGGATAATACGTTGCTTCATGTAACCGGGCCAAAGGAAGATATGTATGAAATCAGGGATTTGGTAGAAGGTTTAGGGTATTATAAAGAGTAGAGAATTGATGGAGACAATTTATATGGATGTGCAGGTAAAAGAATATATGGACAAATATCCGGAAGAAATTGTTGCTATGTACGCTTGTCTCAGAGACTTGATTCTTGAGAGCGTGACCTGTGAGCCGGAAGAAAAGTTGTGGGCGAAGTTACCAAGCTTTTATGTTGCAGATAATTTTATCAGGCTTATTCCTTTTAAGGATCATATAAATATTGAGGCGCAGGCGATTACAAAGCATGCAAATGAGTTGGCCGGATATAAAATTACCCCTAAGGGAATGTTGCAACTATACTTAAAGCAGGAAGTGCCTGCAGAGGTTTTAAAAAAGATATTTGCAGAAACGTTGGAAAGATAATATTTTAGATAAAATTTGAAAGGCATACAAGTTTACATAATGTATGAAAAGGTGATGAGATGTCATCCACATTCGGAAGCAAATTAAAAGTGCAGATTTTCGGTCAGTCCCACGCCAAGGGACTTGGTGTGGTGATGGACGGTATTCCTGCAGGCTTAAAAATTGATTTGGAGGAAGTGCAGAGATTTCTTGACCGTCGTGCCGGTGGTAAAAATGCATATTCTACTGCCAGAAAAGAAGCAGACACTCCCACAATTTTAAGCGGTTTGGTGGGAGATACCACCTGTGGTGCGCCCCTTTGCGCTATTTTTGAGAATGCAAATACCCGTTCCGGCGATTATGATAAATTGCAAGGGAATTTGAGACCGTCACATGCGGATTATGCGGCTTGGGTAAAATACAATGGTTTTCAGGACCGAAGCGGTGGCGGACAGTTTTCAGGCCGTTTGACTCTGCCTTTGTGTTTTGCGGGAGCGGTATGTATCCAACTTTTAAGACAGCAGGGAATTAACGTATATTCGCATATTTTGTCCATTGGAGATATTCAGGATGAAAAATATGATTTGGTTAACATAAATACTAAAACCTATGTGCCAGGCGAGTTCCCTACATTGAGTTCGAAAGTAGGAGTGCAGATGGTGGATTTTATGACACAGGTTGCCAAAGAAGGCGACTCCGTAGGCGGTATTATAGAATGTGCTTTTACGGGAATGCCCGTAGGCGTGGGTGAACCCATCTATGACAACGTGGAGAGCTGTATCTCCCATGTGATGTTTGGTGTGCCTGCGGTAAAAGGTATCGAATTCGGCATGGGCTTTGACGGCGTAAAACAGCGCGGCAGCCGGTGTAATGATGCCTTTTATTTGGACGGTGATACCGTGAAAACCAAGACGAATAATTCCGGCGGAATTCAGGGCGGTATTACCAATGGTATGCCTGTGGTATTCCGCGTGGCATTAAAACCTACGCCGTCCATCTACAAGGCGCAGGATACGGTTAATTTCCGTGACAAAAAAGAAGTAAACTTCCAAATTGAAGGTCGTCACGATCCTTGTATCGTGCCCAGAGCTTTGCCTTGTGTAGAAGCGGCAGCAGCTGTTGCGCTGTACGATTTATTGTTACAGAAATAATATGGTGATGTTCAAATTATAAAAGAATGTGACTACATAGATTTACATAATGCTAGTATTATGTAAACAAAAACATGCGGCATAAAAATGACGGAAACTTTTAGAATATTAAAACAAAGAGTTTACATAATGAAAATATTATGTTAATCAAAAAATAAGGAACTAAAATATGAATAGCCAAAATAACGATGCAGTTCCTCACAAGCGAAGAGTGCGCTACAAAGGAACCCATCCTAAAAAATTCCATGAAAAATATAAAGAGGCGAACCCGGAGAAATATGCCGATACCATTGAAAAGGTAATTGCCAAGGGCAGTACGCCTGCCGGCATGCATATTTCCATTATGGTGGATGAAATC
>JAZNLG010000106.1:0-5409 GCA_045578965.1 Lachnospiraceae bacterium
CGCTATCATAACACGTGTCAAGACACCTGTCAACATATGTCTTGACACATTGGTGACATAACCTTATAATAGCATCAAGCCGTTTTATTATTAAATTGGCAGTTTTCTACTGAAATTCAGATTATTTATAACTTTTATCACTATATATGCCGTATCCCAAATCGGCAGAAATGAGGATTAGTATGTATAATACGAAAGATTTGCAGGAAGCAATTATTCAGTTAAAAAAAGAAAAAGATGTGTGCATTTTAGCCCACGCGTATCAAAGTCAGGATATTTTGGAAGTAGCGGATTTTATCGGGGATTCCTTTGGTTTAAGCCAACAGGCACAGACCGTACCCCAGCAAAACCTCTTAATGTGCGGCGTACGTTTTATGGCAGAGACTGCTAAAATTTTATCTCCCGATAAAAAAGTCATCCTTTCCAACCCCGCCGCAGGCTGCCCTATGGCAGAACAACTTACGGTAGAAGAATTAAAAGAAATCAAGGCACAGTATCCTGACGCCGCAGTGGTAGCCTATATCAACACCACCTCTGAGTTAAAAACCGAGTGCGATGTATGCGTAACCTCTGCTTCCGCTTTGAATATTGTCAAAAACCTTCCGAACGAAGAAATCCTTTTTATCCCGGACTGCAATTTGGGTTCCTGGATTGAAAGCCAAGTTCCCGAGAAGAAGTTCCATTTTATCAAAGGCGGATGCCCCGTACATATGCGTATTACTCCGGACGACGTGATAAAAGCAAGAGCTGCTCATCCGGACGCACCCCTTTTGGTTCATCCGGAGTGTAAAAAAGAAGTCACAGCCCTGGCTGATTATGCCGGAAGCACCACAGGCATTATGAAATACGCCGCAAACAGCGACGCCAAAGAATTTATCATCGGCACCGATAACAGCATTGTGCAACATCTGCAGTTTGAACATCCGGACAAGAAATTTTATGCACTGTCCAAGGATTGCGTCTGCCACGACATGCGCCTGACCACACTGGTGGACATATATAATTGCATCCTCGGGAATGCAGGCGAAGAGATTGTCTTAAGCGATGAAACACGCATCAAAGCAAAAAAGTGCATTGATGCCATGTTGGAAATGTCATAAAGAATAATAAACACAAAGCAGGATTCACAACTTGTGTGAACCCTGCTTTTTTCTTCCTATTCTAAATTTAAATGCTTCGGCATTTACTTTTATCTTACTTACTTTGAGCACCGGGTATTTTCTTACCTACTCCGAAACCGCCTCACACCTTACCCACATTGCCGGTCTGATTCCGCCTGTGGCAACCGTAGAATGTCGGCCTTCGTAATCGATATCACCCTCCGCGTCCACCACAGCGGTTTTCTTGCGGTCCGCACCCATGGTACGAAGCCACCACCAGGTATTATTATCACGCTCCTCGTGATTGTAACCGTCATTGATATCCACATTCGCGCCGTCTCTGGCCGCCGCCTGAGTAGCCTGTACGTAGCGGTCCTCCGGGTCAGGGAAGTACAACTCCACTTCCTCTGCAGATAAAAGGAATACATAGTCCTGAACTGTCCGTCCTCCTACCGTTCCATACACTTCATTATCCGAAGTAAAAACATCCGTCTCAATGAGCAACTCTTTTTCGTAATTACTGATATATTCTTCATAGAAAACGCCGTTTAACATCTCACGAAGGCTGCAATTGGCCCAACTGTTTTCCTCGTATACATTGTGGAATTCCCCCGGCGATAACGCAGAAACACTGATTAATAATGCCTTATCTCCCTCACGTTCCAACACATACCAGAGAATCCGCTCATCACCGCTTTTGATATAATCGGTATTCATAGTGCCCAGCGGAACAATGTCTCCCACTTCAGCAGTGGCAAAAATCTCAACCTCTTCTTTGTAATATACTTTGGGCTGTATCAACATAACGTACAATTCACTGATGATAAAGCCACACAGAATCACCAGCACAACACATCCTGCAATTGCCAGTTCCCGCATGCGCTTCTTCTTTTTCTTTAATTCCAGTTTTTTATCCAAAGACAATTCTGCTTCCGGAATCTTATTTTTATCTCCCGTTACAAGACGAATCAGAAAAACATGGATCAAATGCAAGGGAATCGCCGTACCGATGGAAAGAATGAGCACCCAGATAAAAAGTGCCATACTGTCTCTTTCATAATCATAAGTAAGAAAAATCTTATATAAATCATGAATGATATATATCTCCAGACTGATTTTACCAAGAAGCACCAGCAGAATATTCTTCACCTGTACCTTCATATTAATCAAAAGCAACATTAGAAGCCACGCAGCGCAGGTAAGGACTTGTGCCAGCAGCGTAATTGCCTTTGCTCCGTAGCCTGGATGACCTTCCCACTCCCGGTAATAGCCGAACATATTACGTACAAATCCTTCCAGACCAAAAGTAACCAAAAACACGACAATAGATACCGGCAGCAGCCACTTATAATGCTTCTTTAAGAATGCCAGCACCTTCTCATAATATTTTGCCATAAACAAACCGACCAGGAAGAAAATCGTGGTATTGTACCACCATTCGCCCATGAACCAAAGACCACCGTCTTTACTGGGATCATGTCCCAGCAACAGACTTATCGTTATCATCAGCACAACAATAATGCTCATAGCCCCCAACGCTTTCCCGGACTTCTTCATAAATCGATGCGTAAAATAAAAAGCCAGATAGAGAATCATAATCTCTACCAGAAACCAGGTATTTGTATTCACCAGACGGAATCCGAAGAGACACGCCAGCGACTCAAGCACGCTGTTTACACTTCCAAAATACATCCCTACAAGCACAAGGTATATGACATTGGAAAGAATAAAAGGAATCAACACCGCCGGCATTCTTTTACGCATAAAAGTCTTCAAATAATCCGGCTTGTTCTTAAGACTCTGCATCAGGCCGAATCCGGAACAAAAGAAGAAAATCGTCGTAAAAAGAATTCCCATGGAACTAAAAATAGTAATCGGACCCTTCCACTCGTTTCCGTAATTGGTTATGTACTGGGATAAGTGATGAAAAATAATTCCCACCGCCGCAAGCCCCTGAAGAATTTTACTTTGCTGCAAAGAAAGAAAATCCTCGTGAATACTTCCTTTGGGTGCAATTTTAATTTTTATCAACATAAGAACCAGCACAATCGCCGGAAAAATACATAATAGTAAATACTGTAGATTCATATTTTATCCCTCTTGCATACGGTTTCTGCCCGAAAACAGGGCGTCCGGGTTTCCTTGCTTCTCTGTCATTATCATACTATGACTCTAGTTTAAACTCTACCTCTTTCTTACGTTTTTTTATAACAATCTTACCTGCCTCCATCCTGTCGTTTCTCCATCTTCTTCCAACTGATATATCCGTATAAATCGTTTACAAGAAAGGCAATGAAACAGACCACCACCGAAAGATACCGAGTTTCATCCATGGATGCCAACACCCAAAGCACAATTAATACCACATCGTTCATCCCGTAAACCAAGGCAAAATAAGGGCTTCTTCGAAACGTCAGATACGCCGCCGCAAAACTGGTGGCAATGGAAATGGTGCTTGGCACCATATTGGCCGTATGGAAATACTCCAGGATAAAATAAAACACCACCGTTACCGCTACCGTGAGCAGACACATAAAAATGGTTTCTTTTATACTGATTTGGTTTACTTTTACCTCGGAACGATTCTTCTCATAAGGGTTTCGCAACCAGGAAATCAGGGAGAACACCGCCATAGGCAGCGTCATGCCCAAATAGGTAATCATTTCGCCGTAATAGGCAAAACCGTAGGATATGATTCCGTATAAAATGCTGAAAACAATCATCAGCACCTGCCCCACAGGATTTCCTTTTGCACAAAAGATTAGAGACGTTACTCCGATTAAGGACGCAATCAGAGTCAGACCATTACTCCTGTCGAATATTAAGAAAGACAGAACAATCAATATGACCGAGCCGCTCCATAGGGCGATTTCGCGCTTTTTAAAATAGAAGGATTTTTTATTTGGGTTGTTTGATTCTATTAAAGAATTCATTGTGCTTTACTCCTTTTTATTCAGCCATCCGTTTTCCTACGGCTTTCTTCTTTTATCAAAAAAGGCATCCGTAAGTATATCTTCTAAGACCTAACGATATACTCACGAATGCCTCTGCATTCTCTACCCGGTGGCAGGATATGTATTTTTTATTTTATTATATACTGTTCTCCTACGCTATTCACCCCAATAGTCAATCGTTTCCTGTAAGGTGGTATTTATACCGAATAATTTCCACATAAAATCTTCTTTCTCATGATATATATTAATAACACATATTTCTTTTTCTTCAATTCTGTAAAAAACATAATTTCCGGATACATATATGTATCGATAATCTGTACTCACATCAAAAAAATCCGCTACTCTTAGCCCTTTCTCTTCGTAATCACAAAGTCCTTTGATTGCATACATTATATTTTTCACTATTCTTTTAGCAACATCTTTACCATACTCTTGCAAAATCATTTGTTTCAAATTTCGCAATTTATCTGCAGCATCAGGAGTGTATTTTATTCTCTTCAATCAATTACCCCCAATTCCTTCTCCAAATCATCTGCATCAATCCAGCCTTCTGCATCAGCCCGTTCTTCTGCTTTTTTCAATTCAAGCAAAAGCATTGCCATTGCCTGTTCTCTCAAGGCCTCTTTGCTGTTTTTGGTAACAATAAAAGGAAGGCCCTCCACATTTAGTGACTGCTGAATAAATGTATTAAAAGCATCTGTCAACGTCATACCTGTTTGAGCATAAATATCTTCCACCGCTTTTTTTATCTCTGAATTGATTCTTACTTGAAAAGTTGAATCCTTCGGTGCCATTGCGACATTTAAGTTTGTATCCATATGTTATACCCCCTCTTTTAAATCATAGCATTGCGCTTTTCTGTTGTCAATACATTGTCATTACAGTCTTTTGTCTGTAATATTTTTTTAGTATTTCCTTTTAAACCATAAATATAAAAAAGCGAAAGTCCATCTGAACTTTCGCTTAATCTTCAACGGAGAAAGAGGGATTTGAACCAACTTTCTCACTTAAAAAACACCATAAAATGGGAGTTTCTAGTATCGCATAGTTCTTTTTGTGCTCAATTGTGCTCAAAAGAACAATAATGCTCTCAAGGCTTGAACCACTAACTATACCGTATGTGTTGCCAGCCAAACCAATGAATCCGTATTCGAAGCAGCAATTTGGGAATACTTCGCTGCGTATTCCGTATTCAATTCAACAGCAGCTATACTTTTAAGCATTTTTTCATTTTGCGCACAAATATTATCGTTTTGTGCGATCATTCTGGCTTGATTAATAATAGATTCTTGTTGCTTTTGAATTACTTTATCAAGTCTTGCCTTTATCTCTTCCAGATTAAAATTTAATAT
>JAZNLG010000107.1:0-2380 GCA_045578965.1 Lachnospiraceae bacterium
TTAATCTGGAGCATATTAACACATGTTTCGGCAATAGAATGAAGATTTATCGGTTCAAATGTGTGGGACACATCGCTTGCATCCAACTCGGACAAACGGATGATGTCATTAATTAAAGTTAACAAACGGCTCGAATTCTTATGAATCTCTTTGGCAAAACGGCGGATATCATCATCCGTAGCCATGCCGTTCTCAATTAACTCCGAATAGCCCGAAATAGAAGTCAGCGGCGTTTTTAATTCATGGCTGACATTTGCCGTAAAGTCCTGTCGCATGCGGACACTTTTTATTATATCTTCATGTTGTTTATAAATAGTATTCATAAACGGGGTTAACTCACTATAAGTCTCAATACGTTTATTTTCCTTCAAATTGTTTGCAAGATATTCAATCGGTTCCAAAATCTTACGGGTAAAATATCCGGCAACTGCCACACATAAAAGGAATAATACTATAACCAACAAAAAGAGTATCGGAATGGATGTGTAAAAGATACTTAATATATTATTCACTTCCCTTGCAGCCCTCAGAACATTCCCATCTTCCAACAATACTGCATGATAATACAAACTTTTCTCCAAAGTTGTCGATTTTCTTACTGCCTGACCGCTGCCTTTCTCCAGGGCTTCTACAACTTCTTCTCTGTTTAGATGGTTATCCATCCCACCAATATCCGCATTATTGTCATAAATTACATTTCCTTCCGGCGTAATAATCGAAACACGGATATTCTTTTTTAAGTAATCATTATTTTCCATTTCTTTTATTTGGTCAGTCGACAACAGCGTATATGTCTGGGTCGTTAATTCCAAATCGCTCAACACCTGTTTTTCAAATCCCAAATAAAAAATCAAACTGACACATACAAGTGTTGCAATAATCGCCAAAGATGCTATTTCAACCAATACAATATAGAGTTTCCTTTTCATAAACCCATCTCCCTTTTTCTATACAAGCGGCTTACGCAAAAAATGGCCGGCAAATCTGCCAGCCATTATCTATTCTATAATATATCCAACATTTCGAATCGTCTTTATCATGGTTCCTGCAGACCCTAACTTCTGGCGCAGTGTCTTGATATGCATATCCAATGTACGGGACTCCCCTTCAAAATCGGTTCCCCATACACGTTCCATGATAGCCTCTCTTGATGTTACAATTCCTGCATTTTGCATTAACAATCGCAACAATTCATATTCTTTATAGGTTAATTCAACCGTATCTCCGTCGACGGAAACACTATGCTTTACCACATCTATAAGCAAATTACCTACGGAGTAGAACTTTTCATCTTCCGCGCCTTCGCATCTTCGCAGCAATGCTTTTACCCGCGAAATCAATTCCATAACCCCAAAAGGTTTGGTCAAATAATCGTCCGCCCCCATATCAAGGCCTTTCACCTTATCCAGTTCCGTTGTCTTGGCCGTTACCATAATAACCGGTATCTTGCGACTCTCCGGGTTACTTCGGATCTTTTTAACGATATTTAATCCATCCTCATCGGGCAACATGACATCCAACAAAATCAGATTCGGAAGTTTCTCCTCCATTTTGGCATAAAACTCCGTAGCCGAACCAAAATCCTTAATCTGATAGCCGCTGTTTTTAAGAGCAAACGACTCGATTTCTCTTATGTTCTTGTCATCTTCCACAATATAGATTAATGCCATACGTACCCTTTCCCTTAAGGAAGTGCGTAGTATTCACGAAGACGTCTTACTTCTTCTTCATACTCTTCATTGCCCTTGCCAAAGTATGCACCCTGATACTCATGAGTGTCAAAACCTTCTTCATTTAACTGAAGCAAACAAATGGCAACATTGGAACAATGGTCGGAAACGCGTTCGTAATTGGTCGTAATATCAGAAAGCACAAATCCCATCTCGATGGTACATTTGCCTTTGCGCAGACGTTTTACGTGGCGTTTCTTCATTTCCTCGCTCAAGTAGTCGATGCACTCTTCCATCGGCTCCACTTTCTTGGCAAGTTCCAAATCTTCTTCGCAGAATACCTTTACGGACGCCTCCAGAATATCTACTATTGACTTAGTAAATACTGCAAGTTCTTCCTGTGCTTTCTTGGAGAATTCCGCCTCCTTATCAAACATCTCCTTTGCAGATGCCATGATATTAACGGAATGGTCGGAAATTCTTTCAAAGTCACCAATACAATGCAAAAGGATTGAAATCTCCTGACTATCCTTTGGCGACATATGGTGTCCGTTTACTTTCATCAGGTAGGTTCCGAGTTCATCTTCGTAATGGTCTACCAAATCTTCCAAATCGCGCACCTTCTGCGCTTTTTTGTCATCATAAGTTTCAATTAATTCCATAGCAAGAAGCATGCCTTCTTTTGCATACTTTGCCATATCCATTGCCGC
>JAZNLG010000108.1:0-3340 GCA_045578965.1 Lachnospiraceae bacterium
AAAGTTCTCCGGTTGCATCCACAACTGCTTTGATGTTTTTACCGCTTAAGTACTGTAAAATCTGTTCATAAATGTCTGCAGGCAGTGTGTTTGGAATGCTTCCTGCCAAAACAATGGTGTCGCCGTCTTTTAAGCAATCCAGTTTGGCAAAAAGTGCTTTTATTGCATCCTCTGTAATGTGAGGACCCTGTCCGTTTAATTCGGTTTCCTGTGAAGATTTGATTTTTACATTGATTCTGGAAAAACCGTTCTCAAGATGTACAAAGTCGGTTTCAATCCCTGCTTCCTGCACGCCCTTTTCAATGGCAACTCCGGTAAAACCGGCTACAAAACCAAGGGCAATGGAAGGCATATCCAATTCTTTTAATACCATGGATACGTTGATACCTTTACCGCCGAAGTAAATTTCTTCGCTGTTGCTTCGGTTTGTTGCACCGATTTCCATTTCACCGGTTCTTACCACGTAATCAATGGCTGGATTGAAAGTAACTGTGTATATCATCTTATAAAACCTCCTTCACGGATGCCTCCGTCTGATATTTCTTGTTTTCCAATTTATCTGTAATGATTTTACCTTCTGACAAAGGTGCGAAGGTAATTGCTGTAATTCTGTCAAATTTAGAATGGTCCGCAAGGAAGAACACTTCACGGCTATTCTTTACGGCCGCCTTCTTCACTTCTGCTTCTCTTTTATCGGGAGTCGTAAGTCCTGCGTTAAAAGAGATACCGTTTACGCCAAGAAAACTCTTGGTAAAATTGTATTCGCTTAAGGAAAGTACACAAGCCGCTCCGACTAAGGCTTCCGTGGTGCCTTTTACCTCACCTGCGGGAACAAATACTTTAAAACCTTTCAGCGCTAATTTCTTTGCGTGGATAAAACCGTTGGTCACAAAGGTTGCATCCACCTTAGGTATGTAAGGAATCATTTTTTCGGTTGTTGTTCCGGCGTCCATATAGATAAAGTCGCCGTCTTCGATTAAGGAAGCTGCATATTTTGCGATTGCTTCTTTTTCTTCTGCGAAAAGCTTCTCTTTCTCATCTACGTTGCGTTCTGTCATGGCAAATGTGCTGTCTGTATTGGATCTTGCACCGCCTCTGACCTTAATCAACGCTCCTTTTTCATCTAAATAAATCAAGTCGCGTCTGATTGTGGATTCGGAAGTATCCAACATGGTACACAATTCTGTCAGTGTTGCACTTCCCTGTCGATTGACAATTTCTAAAATACTTGAATAACGATCTTCTGTAAGCATGGCCGGCCTCCATTTTTTATATCTCTTCCCATTCACGTCTGAATGATTTTGGAAGATTTTGATTGTTTATGATTGTATAATGCCATAGATTTTAGCATTTGTCAACATCAAATCTTTCATTTTCTTTCACTTTCTTCCAAATTCTTTCATTTTTGTTTGAAATAAACAAGAAAAAATGATAGTTTTTGGAAGATTTGACATAAAAGACATTAAAAAACACAACCGACGGATAAATCCGAAGGTTGTGTTGTAAAAAATTCCGCTTATTTGTTTGATTACATATTATTTCCAATGTTAATTCGTCTTACCTGACGAATTATTCTTTCATTCTATTCTTTCAAACTCTCCAAATACGGAGTAATGTAATTATTTATCAACTCCATGCGGGGCTTGGGATTGTACACCAGCGAACACACCATACTGATAACCGCATCCAGCTCCGGTATCACCGCCACCAGCGAACCGCCCACGCCGTTGGCGCAGTAGGAATCATACTTTCCTGTGTTATACTCCTTACGGATGATTTTGATAGTGGTATCTTTCGGGTAAATCCACCAAAGGTAACCATAACCTTCCTCGTGCTCCGCAAGCATTGCATTGATATATTCTTCCGAAACAATCTGCTGTCCTTTATATTCTCCTTTGTTTAAAACCATTACGCCAATCTTTGCGAAATCATCCGCCGTCATGGAAAGCCCCCAGCCTGCGGTATAATTATCGCTTGGATCTTTTACCCAGCCTCTGTTATTGCGGGCCTTGTAAAATTCTTCCTGACTCTTGCGATCATACACGTTGGCAATGGGTACTTCTTTGATGCCCAAGGGCTCAAACAGGTACTTTGTGGCAAAAGTCTTCATATCCATGCCTGTAGCCACTTTTATTATATTGGATAAAAGATGCACGCCCAAAGTCGAATAATGAAACTGTTCGCCGATGGCCTGTTTTCCGCCAATCTGGGGTAAAATCGCCAGCCCCCAGTCTTCACTTGTGCACACCTTGGTCCAAGGTTCCGACTTAAATTTGTAGGGTACCGTCATCGTCAGAAAATTTTCGATGGTCACATCTCTTAACTGCTCCTGGTTTCTCTTTAACCGGTAATCCGGGAAAAAGTCCAAAACCCTCTGGTTTACGCTCTCAATATATCCTTTATCGATGGCAATTCCGATTAAAATCGCCACAATACTTTTCACAATGGAAAAGGTATGTACCGACTCCTCGCGATTTGCTCCCTTAAAATATTCCTCCAGCACGATTTCACTGTTTTTGTAAACTACCAGGCCGAGAGTGTTTGCGTACTCCGCGCCGATAATCTGTCTGATTTGTTCAATCATTTTTACGCTCCTTTTATTTGTTTTGGACGTCCTAAAATAAAGACTAATTTAATTAAAAATTTATTTCAATAATTTTTTATAAAAAATTTTATCTTTATATTTAAAATAAAAAAGCCACCTGCAATATCACAGATGACTTTTTTACATACCTGTATTTTTCTACTGTACGCCCTTCGGCTCATACTCCTGAAGCGGTGCCAAAAATCCGTTTTCTTTTAAGTTCTTCTCTATCAAATCCAAGGTCTCTTCGCTGTCCGCAAGAATGGTATGATAATGATAGCCCGAAGTCACATTCTTAAGAAGGCTGGACTTGCCCGACGCAATGTCGTCCAAAAACTGTTGCACATTCAAACGGGACTTAATGCCCATCTCGCCGCGAACCAGGCCATAAACCTTGTGGTAGACAAAGACATCATCTACAATTCCGCCCAGGTCTACAATCAGATTCAACTCTTTCTCAACCTCTTCGTCTGTATGCTGTACCTTAAAAACCCTTTTGCAGACGTCCTGCTTATCGATGACATAGCCTCTTGCAAGAGAAGCTACGGGCACACCGGTAGCACGGATAATCGCAATATCCTGCACAATCACCTGTCTGCTCACGTCAAATTGCTCAGCAAGACGGGAAGCGGAAACAGGGCTTACAGATTTTTTAAGACAGTCTACTATTTCCTTTCTTCTTGTTTCTGCGTTCATAGTTCCTCATTTCCAAGCGATTATTTCGCTCTTTTCTCCAATTACACTTACTGTCTGCAC
>JAZNLG010000109.1:0-8406 GCA_045578965.1 Lachnospiraceae bacterium
CTAAGTCGGCCTCTTTCACAAGCTGGCACATTTTATCATAAATTTTAGCAGAGCCGCCGGCAAGACATCCGGTTCCGGCACAAATTAAAATACGGAACTTCTGCTGTTCCAAAGCATTTTTTGCCTGATTGCGGGCATCAATTAAATCCTGTCTGTTCTTTAACATTATTCTTCACCTCGCAATTCTTTGATTAAGGCAGTTACCTTTTCTGGTGTCATAGTTGCATGTACTTCATCATTTACTGTGAGAACAGGCGCAAGACCACAAGCACCAAGACATGATACGGTTTCTACAGTAAAAAGCATATCCGGTGTAGTGTGCTGACCTTTCTCTAATTTCAATTCTTTGTATAACTGATCCAGAATTGTTGTAGATTTACGCACATGACAGGCAGTTCCGTCACATACCTTAATTACATACTTGCCCTTCTGTTCAAAAGAGAAGTTTTCATAAAAGGTTGCAACGCTGTATGCCTTTGCTTCTGTAATATTAAGCTTACCTGCAATATATGTAAGCAATTCAGGGGGCAGATAACGATATTCAGTCTGCACATCCTGAATAATTGGAATTAACCATTTGGGTTCAGTGCCGTAATTGGCAATGATTTCGTCAGCTTTATCATAAAAAGACTTGTCTAACATAACCCTTCCTCCTTTATGTTTCCGTATATTTGTAATACACATCTTTTCAATTATAGCATTATTTTGATTTGTTTCGTAGGTATTTTTATAAATATTTTGACAAAAAACTACATTCTGACAAAAAATTATCAATGTGATAGCATCGTTTTGATATAAAAAACAGATTTTTGTTTTATTTACAATGATAAATTAAGTAACAGCCTATACATCGCTTTCTCGTTTTCCGTTACATCCGTATTATCCTCACACAACTGTGCAAATCGTTCTAAATACTTCTTTTCGTCCGAGAAAATTTTTACTGCGATACCGGAAATACCATTCTTTTTCATATATTCCTCAATATGTCTTTTACATTCATTGCAATCACAATTTTCCCATGGTGTATATGCAATGAAACAGTCTTTTGCAACACACGCAGCACTTAACGGGAAATTTCGGTTATAACTTGTAAGAAAAAAATCAAAGCCTGCAAGCAACTTATCTTTTTTTTCATCTGCAATTCGTATAATTTCTTCATACAAATGTACTGAACAACTATGAATTTCCGCTTTCATAAACAGAATCATAGACACAAGTAACTTTGCTACCGGAAGCATACCAAGAACAGCAATTACAGTTAAAATTGTTGTATATTGCGTAAGCCAAAAAAATCCAACAAGAAAAATTGTTGCACAGATTGCTAACATTCCAAGAGCAAGCAGACCTTGTTTTACTGCTTGTTTTTTTAAATATCCAAAACTACCTTTTCCTTTTTCTGCCATTTTTTTGTTCCTTCCCTGATGTACGATTTGGGGATGCATCGTTTTTTTTACTTTTACCCTTTTGGGTTCCGTTTATTTTTGTATGTTGTGAAATGTTTTTCTTTTGTCTTGAAGAATCCTGCGTTCCAAATCCGACATTCTTTTCTTTAGACAACTTTCTCGGACGAATGAGACATTTCTCTCCAAAACCGATTAAATCCATACGCCCACACTTCTGCAAGGCTTCCTTCACCAAATCATAATGATCCGGATTAGAATACTGAATCAATGCACGTTGCAACGCCTTTTCATGCGGATTCTTGGCCACATACACTTTTTTACCGTCTCTCGGATCTGTTTCCGTATAATACATTACCGTAGACAAAGTAGACGGTGTAGGATAATAATCCTGCACCTGCTCCGGAATATAACCTGTATCACGGATATACTCAGCCAAAGCCACTGCATCTTTTAATGTACTTCCCGGATGCGAACTCATAAAATAAGGCACAAGAAATTGATTTTTCTTAAGTTCCTTATTGTATTTTTCATATTTTGCCACAAAACGTTTATATACTTCATGACGCGGTTTCCCCATTTTGTCTAAAACCGCATCGGATACATGCTCCGGGGCAACCTTTAATTGACCGCTGACATGATGTTCTACCAATTCTTTCAAAAAGGTATCATCCTGCTCTGCAAGTAAATAATCAAAACGTACTCCGGAACGCACGAAAACCTTCTTTACTTTTTTCAGTTTACGCAATTTTCGTAAAAGTGCGATGTAATCACTGTGGTCAGCATCCAGATTTTTACAAGGTGTAGGAAACAGACACTTTTTATTCTTACACGCACCTGTTTTTAACTGGTTCTTGCAGGATGTATGTCTGAAATTCGCTGTCGGTCCTCCAACATCATGGATATATCCCTTAAAATCAGGCATATTAATAATCTGCTCCGCTTCTTCAATTAAGGATTCATGGCTTCTGACCTGTACAATTCGACCTTGATGAAAAGCAAGGGAGCAAAAATTGCAGGAACCAAAACATCCTCGATTGCTGGTCAACGAAAAACGAACTTCCTCAATGGCAGGTACACCACCCAAAGAAATATAAGAGGGATGAATCGCTCTCATATAGGGCAAATGATATATTTCATCCATTTCACTCTCGCTTAAGGGCAATGCAGGCGGATTCTGTATAATAAAACAATGTTCCGTATACTTTTCAACCAACGTACGTCCGTTAATCGGATCCGTATTTTGTGATTGTATTAAAAAACTTTCTCCGTATTTCTTTTTATCCGCAACCATTTCATCAAACGTCGGCAAAAACAAAGTTTCCTCAAAATCATCAGTCAGAACCTTTCTTTTATACACCGTTCCCGGAATATACGTAATATCTTTAACCGGAATTCCGGCATTTAACGCATCGGCAATTTCCACAATGCTTTTTTCACCCATACCGTACGAAATTAAATCTGCACCGCTTTCTAACAGAATGGATTTGCGAAAAGAATCAGACCAGTAGTCATAGTGGGCAAGACGACGCAAGGATGCTTCAATACCGCCAATGATAATCGGAACGTCTTTACTATGCTTACGAATCATACTGCAATATACGTTCACGGCACGATCGGGGCGTTTTCCCACAACTCCGCCGGGTGTGTATGCGTCCTTGGTACGTTTCTTTTTGGATACATAATAATGATTTACCATAGAATCCATATTACCGGAGGACACTAAAAAAGCAAGCCGCGGCATTCCTAAGTCTAATACAGAATCCGGATTTCGAAAGTCCGGCTGAGAAATAATTCCGACAGAATAACCATTATGTTCTAACACTCTTCCGATAATTGCCATACCAAAAGAAGGGTGATCGATATATGCATCACCGCAAACATAAACAAAATCCAATTGTTTAATGCCTCTTTCTTGCAAATCCGCTTTGCAAACCGGCAAAAATCCTTTGTTATTCATTGTAAATTTCACTTTCTTAACATCTTAAAACACAATGTATAGAATCATACTTTTCATCTTTGTTCAGCAAATTACATCGGCATTTTGACACTGCCCGTTTTTAAATCTCGCAACTCCGCTTCCGTTAACGGACGATATTCTCCCGGCGCAAGATTTTCATCCAAAACAAGACTTCCCATACTCAAACGTTTTAATGCCGTCACTTTATTTCCTACAGCCTGCAACATACGCTTCACCTGATGAAAACGGCCTTCCCGTATGGTTAAATATAGTTCGTTTTTATTTCTGCCTATTCTTGCCAAAGCCGGCAATGTTTTTTTATCATCGCCGATGTCCACGCCTTGCCGCAGAGCATCCAACTGAGTCTCTGTCACCGTCATTTTGCAAGTCACATAATAGGTTTTATCAACATGTTTTCGTGGAGATAAAAGATTATGCGACAATTCTCCGTCATTGGTCAAAAGCAACAACCCTGTTGTGTCCTTGTCCAAACGACCTACAGGAAACAAATCTTTTCTATCCTCTTTTGCCAGACAGTCTAAAACCGTTTTATCCAGATTATCTTCCGTTGCAGAAACCACACCGGCAGGTTTATAGAGCATAAAATAGCGAAATTTTGTCAACGAAATGCGCTTTCCCTGACAAATAATCACATCTTTATTCTCATCAATAACATCATCACCGCTTCGTGCCTTGCAAGCATTCACGCAGACAAGCCCCTTTTTAATCAAGACTTTCACCTGACTTCGGCTTCCGACTCCGGCATTGCTCAAATATTTATCCAGTCTCAAATCATTCTCCGTTTCTTTCCTTCCGGCAAATCATTTACCGAATTATGTTCTGCTGCAAAAATAAGTTCTTTGTATCTTTTCTCTTACATAAAATAAAACAAAAAACCTATGAAAATCAAAAAAATCATTCTATCCTTCATTATTATACTCTTAATTATTGAAATTTTAATGTTTCCCAAAGAAGCAATGTCTTATGCCGCCAACGGACTCACTCTTTGGTTTGACAATATGATTCCTGCATTATTCCCTTTTATGGTGATATCCGGTCTGATTGTCCGATTCGATCTCGCTCCGGTCGTTCTTTCGGTCCTCCATCCTTTTATGAACAAAATCTTTCGCACCAATATCTATTGTGAATATGCTATTCTTATGGGATTTTTATGCGGATATCCTATGGGTGCCATCATTGTAAAAGATTTGCTGGCTACACATAAAATTACGTTAAAACAAGCCGATTACCTGCTTACATTCTGTAACAATATCGGCCCGGTATTCTTTTGTAGTCTTGTTTTACCTATATTCAGCAAGGAATATCATAAAATTTTGCTTGTCGGTATGTATGGAATACCATTACTGTATGGTTTTTTCCTTCGTTATACCGCTTTTCGGAAGGCTTTTATTGCAAACGACTCCAATCTGCGTGCTAATACAAAACATACAGATGATAAAAAAGAGTTCCTGTCCTTCACCGTTGCTTTTACCGATTCATTAAATCAAGCAGTCCGTGCATCACTATTACTGGGGGCTTGTATGATTTTCTTCAATATGCTGCGCTTTTTACCCATGCATTACTGTGATAACAATATATTTTTGTCCGCTGTAATATCCTGGTTATTGGAAGTAAACGGAGCGCTTTTTCTCACCAAAGACCTCTATGAATACGGCTTACAAATGACATCTTCATTATTTATTCCGTTTTTAAGTATCGGTGGTGCATCCTGTCTGTGTCAAACTATGGCCATATTGTCTAACACCAAATGTAATATACCCAAATATCTTCTTCATAAAAGCATTCAATGGTTCTTATGGCTTATTCTTATGCTCCTTTGGCTGTCGTTTGATATTCTTCAACAGTTTTACTCTTGGAACGCTGTTGGATAAACAAAACAACAATTGTCAAAAGCCCTAAAACACTGCCCGCAATAAGAACTATCGTTGCTGCACTTTTAATTTCCAGCGGTAATTCATCGGTGAAAGTTTCAATTTCATCCAAAATCTCCGTGATAAATTCCGTAATAATATCTTCACTACGCAATTCCGGACCTTCATACGGAAAATAAAGCGCATTTAAATCGTACATTTCACTGTCTGTATACAAACCATATGCATTATATGCCCGCACCATAAAATTATTATTTGCTGAAGGATACGCTTGCGTATCAAAAGTCACAACATGTTCGGTATAAAAAGGCAATGGATCCGAAAATGTTTTACCTCCGTTAAAGGAATATTGATAATAAATCATTGTACTTTCTGTATCCGCAACACTCAATTGCAAGTCCAATTGATGATTACTTTCATTGTAATCCAAAATATCAAGTTTTACTTCAGAAGGCGGTGTAGTGTCTTCTGCCAACAAATCCTCCGGCAATTCGGTATTTGAAATATAATGTCTGGAATAATCTACTCCTAATTCTTCAGAAGATAATTTATATGCCATAGCTACAGCCGTAGCATCAATACGACCCAATCGGTCCAGTGCAGCATCCGTATCATAAAAAGCATATTCCTCCGGTCTGTCTAAGTAACAATGTTCCACAATTACCGCCGGAATCCGAAATCCTGCACTTTCACGGATAATGCCATAATAATCAGAACCCTCATCATTTAATCTGGTAAAACAACCTCTCTTTTCAATACCGTATTCCGCCAAAAGCATCTGCTCAATCTTTGCAAAACGCTCAGCCTCTTGTTTTAAGCCACTGCTTGAAGATATCCACATCTCACTGCCATGTAAATCATGTAGTTCAGACATATTAAAATGAAGACTTAAAACGATGTCAGCCTTAACATCCTTAGCAAATTCAGCTCGCTCATCCAGTTCAAGACTTTCATCTCCGGTTCTTGTCAGGTAAACAACGACCCCTTCATATTTCTCTAATTCTTCTTTCATAGCAACCGCAACTTTCATAGTTGCTTCTTTTTCTATGACTCCGTTATGCTTTGCTCCCATATTGGTTCCGCCATGTCCCGGATCAATTACAATCACAACATCTCTCTTTGCTTCTGCCGTAACATCAAATTGAATCCATAAGAACATAATCAACAAAAATAAAAAAGTCATATATTTCCAAAACTTTTTATACATGAAATAAACTTCCTGTTCTTATCTTTTAAACTGTACATTAAGTTTGAGTACGTATTTTTATCATAAAAATACCGGTTCCTCTTTGTAAGAAACCGGTACTTTCTTATATTTTATAACATATCCAAATTAATTTCTCCGGTAGTTGATTCAGTTACCTGAGGATTGCTTCCGACAGAAGTTTCTTCATCGCTTCCACCGGCTACTGCAGGCTGTAAATCATCGCGATTTGCTTTTACAATCTGATAATAATGGTTTAATGAATTCTGTAAATCCTGATATCTGGCATTATTTGAATCAATGGAAGATACCAAAATACGTTCAATATTGGCAAGCATATCGTCTGTATACTGAATTGCAGAATCTCTTACCTGATTTGCTTCAATAGTAGCCTTATCAATAATTTCCTGAGCCTGATATGTAGCACATGCAACCACTTCATCCGCCTGTGCATACGCCTGAAGCATAATCTGATGTTCACTTAACAACTGATTTGTCTTATTGCTTGCATCATTAATCAATGCTTCTGCCTTTGCTTTGGCATCATTCATAATTGCATCTTTATTTGCAATAATCTTACGCAACTGTGCAATTTCTTCCGGAGTCTGCTTACGCAAAGCATCAATAATACCTTCGATTTCTTCTCTGTCGATGATAATCTTGGAAGAATCCATAAATTTAGGTTTTGCATCGTCTACACACTGCTGAAGTTCATCAATAATCTGCTCAATTTTACTTACCATTTCTTTATCTCCCTCTTTTACTGATATCCATATTTTTCATATAGTTTATTTGCTACATACTCCGGTACACACTTCGAAATATCGCCGTTAAAACTTGCAATCTCACGAACCGTGCTGGCACTTAAGAATGAATATGCTAAATCCGTTGTTAAAAAAACTGTTTCCAGTTCTCCGTCCGTCAAAAGCGAATTGGTCTGCGCTAAATGTAACTCATAATCAAAGTCTGTCACCGCACGAAGTCCGCGAATCAAAACTTTAACATTCTTGCTCTTAGCATATTCACTGGTCAAACCGCTAAAACTATCCACTTCAACATTAGGAAGGTCCTTCGTTGCCTCTTCTAGCATTTTAACACGTTCTTCTACAGAAAACAACGGAGTTTTTGCGCTATTATTTAAAACACTGACAATTATTTTGTCGAAAAGACCGGACGCACGTTTGATAATGTCTAAATGACCGTTGGTAACCGGGTCAAAACTGCCGGGATAAATAGCTACACGCATTATTATTTCCTCCTGATAAACACATGCTGGCATGTTTTATATTCTTTGATTTTGTATACTTCAAGACCGATATCTTCCGTAAAATCGAAATCAGCCTCCAAATCACATTCTACCACAATAATGGCATCATCATCCAAGCGGTCCCAATTCGCCAGAAATTGTAATACCTGCACTTCTGCATGTTCCACATACGGCGGATCCATAAAAATCACATCTACCGTTTCATGAATGGAATTCTGCAGGGCAAAAAGCACATCCTGTTTAAAAACTGTTGCTTTATCAGCCAATTTGGTATGATTCAGATTATCTATAATACATTTATGTGCAGCGGTATTATTTTCAACAAAATAGGCCTTAGATGCGCCTCTGCTTAATGCTTCAATACCGATTCCGCCGCTTCCGCTGTAAAGATCCACAAATACCGCACCACCTAAATAGGACTGCAATACATTAAAAAGTGTCTCTTTATATTTATCCGTTGTGGGTCTGGTATGATTTCCCGGCGGCGTTTTTAATTGTAAACTACGCGCGCTTCCTGCGATTACTCTCATGATTTTCTCCTTTGATAGCGGACGTTTGTGTTGTAATTAAGCATTCCATTCGGGCACGCTCTCGCTATTCGTATTAAACATATAAACTTAAGTTCGTACTTTGACACCCTTGCTATCTCTTTTACCTAGTTTAATCTTATTCAGTTCAATTTT
>JAZNLG010000110.1:0-4379 GCA_045578965.1 Lachnospiraceae bacterium
TAATATGGGGTGTCCCGTGCCTAAGGTGGTAAACAACGGCGAGGGCAGTGCCCTGATGAAAAATCCGATTCTTGTGGGACAGATTGTAGAGGCGGTGGCAGGAGCCATAAAGAAGCCCCTTACGGTAAAAATTCGCGCCGGCTTTGATGAGGATTCCATCAATGCGGTGGAGATAGCCCGTATTGCCCAGGAGAGCGGAGCGGCAGCAGTTGCAGTGCATGGACGCACCAGACAACAGTTTTATTCCGGAACGGCAGATTGGGAGACTATCGCCCGTGTAAAAGATGAATTGTCCATTCCGGTTATCGGTAACGGTGACGTGATTGACGGACCTTCGGCAGAACGTATGATGAAAGAAACCGGCTGTGACGGTATTATGATTGGCCGGGCAGCAAGAGGAAATCCATGGATTTTTCAGAATATTATTCGATACTTTGAAACCGGAGAGGTACTTGGAAAACCATCCATGGAAGAAATGCAACAGATGATCTTGCGTCACAGTAAAATGCTTGTGGAGTGCAAGGGTGAGTACACCGCGGTTCGCGAAATGCGTCAGCATGTGGCGTGGTATACAAGCGGTTATCATAACTCGGCGGCATTGAGAAGAAGAATTAATGAGGCGGAGACGATAGAAGAATTAGAGAGAATGGTGTGCGGGGAGTCGTAAGACTCCCTTTTCTTCTGTTTTATCTTGACAACCCCATCCATCAAGGCTAAAATAGGTTTGGACTGCGTCTACCTATGGGTATATTGCGCCCATTTTGTGGGAGAGCAGTTGATTTATAAGAAGTTGTAATAGACAAATGCAGATTTGCCTCTCAGGATAGAAAGGAGTACATATTATGTACAACAAAGTTGCAACGGATTTGAATTTCGTACAGCGTGAAAAAGAAGTAGAGAACTTCTGGAAAGAGCAGGATATTTTCCGTAAAAGTATGGAAAACCGTAAAGAAGGCGAAACCTATACCTTTTATGACGGACCGCCTACCGCAAACGGAAAGCCTCACATCGGCCACGTTTTAACACGTGTTATCAAGGACATGATTCCCCGCTACAGAACCATGAAGGGTTATATGGTTCCCCGTAAGGCAGGTTGGGATACTCATGGACTTCCTGTTGAAATTGAAGTTGAGAAACTTTTGGGTCTTGACGGTAAGGAGCAGATTGAAGAATACGGTCTGGAGCCTTTTATCGGCAAGTGTAAGGAAAGCGTTTGGAAATACAAAGGTATGTGGGAGGATTTCTCCGGCACCGTTGGATTCTGGGCGGATATGGATGATCCTTATGTAACATATCATGACGACTTCATTGAGTCTGAATGGTGGGCATTGAAGGAAATCTGGAATAAGGGCCTTTTATACAAAGGTTTTAAAATTGTGCCTTACTGCCCTCGTTGCGGAACTTCCCTTTCATCTCACGAAGTAGCACAGGGCTACAAGGATGTCAAAGAACGTTCAGCCATTGCGCGTTTCAAAGTAAAAGGCGAAGATGCATATATTTTAGCATGGACAACCACACCCTGGACTTTGCCTTCCAACGTGGCACTTTGTGTAAACCCTAACGAAGAATATTGCAAGGTAAAAGCAGCTGACGGCAACGTGTACTACATGGCCAAAGCCCTTCTTGACATCGTTCTCGGAAGACTGGCAGAAGAAGGCAAGCCTGCTTACGAAATCCTTGAAACATACATTGGTAAAGATTTGGAATACAAGGAATATGAGCCTTTGTTCGACCACGCGGTAGAAATCTGTGCAAAGCAGAACAAAAAGGCATACTTTGTAACTTGCGACAATTACGTTACATTGACAGACGGTACCGGTGTGGTTCATATTGCACCTGCATTCGGTGAAGACGATGCCAACGTAGGTCGTAACTATGACTTGCCTTTCGTACAGCTTGTAGACTCTAAGGGTGAAATGACCAAGGAAACACCTTGGGCAGGAACCTTCTGTAAGGATGCGGACAAGCACGTACTTGTTGAACTTGAAAAGAACGGTCTTCTTTATGATGCACCGAAATTTGAACATAGTTATCCTCATTGCTGGAGATGTGATACTCCGCTGATTTATTACGCACGTGAATCTTGGTTTATCAAGATGACCGCTGTAAAAGAGGACTTAATCCGTAACAACAACACCATTAACTGGATTCCCGAGTCTATCGGTAAGGGACGTTTCGGTGACTGGTTGGAAAATATCCAGGATTGGGGTATTTCACGTAACCGTTACTGGGGTACACCGCTTAACATTTGGGAATGTAGCGAATGCGGACATATGCATTCCATCGGAAGCCGCGAGGAATTGAAGTCATTGAGTAACAATTATCCCGAAGGCGGCGTGGAATTACACAGACCCTTCATTGATGAAGTTACCTTCCCTTGTGAGAAGTGTGGCGGTACAATGAAGCGTGTTTCTGAAGTAATTGACTGCTGGTTTGACTCAGGTGCAATGCCTTTTGCACAGCACCACTATCCGTTTGAAAACAAGGATAAGTTTGAAGCACAGTTCCCGGCTCAGTTTATTTCTGAGGCAGTTGACCAGACAAGAGGTTGGTTCTACTCACTTTTAGCAGAATCTACACTTTTATTTAATAAGGCACCTTATGAGAACGTAATCGTTTTGGGCCACGTACAGGATGAAAACGGACAGAAGATGAGTAAGTCTAAGGGTAATGCGGTAGATCCTTTTGACGCATTGGAGACTTACGGCGCGGATGCAATCCGTTGGTACTTCTACATTAACTCTGCTCCCTGGTTACCCAACCGTTTCCATGGCAAGGCAGTACAGGAAGGCCAGCGTAAGTTCATGGGTACTCTTTGGAATACCTATGCATTCTTCGTTCTGTATGCGAACATTGACAATTTTGATGCGACTAAATATACATTGGAATACGATAAGTTACCGGTTATGGACAAGTGGCTCCTTTCCAAGATGAATTCCGTAATCAAGGAAGTGGATGATGACTTGGCGAATTACCGCATTCCCGAAGCAGCAAGAGCACTTCAGGAGTTCGTGGATGAAATGAGTAACTGGTATGTGCGTCGCGGTCGTGAACGTTTCTGGGCAAAAGGCATGGAGCAGGATAAAATCAATGCATATATGACACTTTACACAGCCCTTGTAACTATCGCTAAGGTTGCAGCGCCTATGATTCCTTTTATGACAGAGCAGATTTATCGTAATTTGGTTTGCAGCATCGATGCAAACGCACCGGAGAGCGTTCACTTGTGTGATTTCCCTGTTGCGGATGAGTCTATGATTGATAAGAAACTGGAAGAAGATATGGAAGCAGTATTAAAGACCGTAGTTTTAGGTCGTGCCTGCAGAAATACCGCAAATATCAAGAATCGTCAGCCCATCGCAACCATGTTTGTAAAAGCACCTTTTACCTTGGGCGAATTTTATCAGGAAATCATCGAAGATGAATTAAATGTGAAAAAGGTTGTCTTTACCGATGAGGTAAGAGAATTTACCACCTATACTTTTAAGCCTCAGCTTCGTACCGTAGGACCTAAGTACGGCAAGCAGTTGGGCGGTATCCAGAAGTATCTCGGTAGCGTTGACGGTAATGACGCAATGGATATTTTAAAAGAAAAGGGTGCGTTAACCTTTGATGTAGACGGAACCGAAGTATCTCTCGCAGAAGAAGATCTTCTTATTGATATGAAGCAGAAGGAAGGCTATGTAACCGAAGCGGACAACAATGTTACCGTTATTTTGGACACTAACCTGACGGATGAATTAATTGAAGAAGGATTTATGTATGAGGTAATCAGCAAGGTTCAGACCATGCGTAAGGATTCCGGCTTTGAAGTAATGGACCATATTAAGGTCTACATTAACGGAAATGACAGAGTTGCTGACGTTGTAAAGAAGAACGAAAATGCAATCTCTGTAAAAGTACTGGCAGACGAAATCGTCTACGGTGCAAACTGTGACGGCGCAAAGGAATGGAATGTCAACGGGGAAGACGTAACCATCGGCGTGCAGAAACAGTAAAATAAATATAGCGATGTTTTGGGGAAAACATTTTATGAATGTGACAAGCACATTCTTAATTAACTATATGGAGGAAAGAAAATGGCAGCAGCAAAGAAAACAGCACCTGCGAAGAAAGAAACAAAAGCAGCAAATGCAGTGTTTAAGTTTGACAAAGATTTGTTCAAGCGCAGCGTTTTGTATAACGTAAAAACATTGTACCGTAAGAACATGGATGAAGCGACAGAACAGCAGATTTTCCAGGCTGTATCTTACGCAATCAAGGATCAGATTGTTGATAATTGGTTAAAAACCCAGGAAGCATACGAGAAAGAAGATCCTAAGACAGTTTATTATTTGTCAATGGAATTCTTAATGGGTCGTGCTTTGGGTAACAACATG
>JAZNLG010000111.1:0-5276 GCA_045578965.1 Lachnospiraceae bacterium
CTTTCAAAGGCGAGTTATTCTCTTCTGTAGGCGTTGGTGCAATCCTTGCCTTAATCGGTGTTATAATTACAGCCATTCTTCTTGTAAAGAAGGTAAAAGGCGGTATCTTATTAGGTATTTTTGCTACATGGATTCTTGGTATTATTGCTGAATTGATTGGAATCTATGTACCCAATCCCGATGCAGGTATGTATAGTACCATTCCTTCTGCATTCATCAGCTTTGATTTGAGTTCATTCGGTTTGACATTCGGTCAGGTATTTAAGGCTGATTTTGCAAGCATTGACTGGTTGAACTTTATTGTAGTTATGTTTGCATTCCTTTTTGTCGATATCTTTGATACATTGGGAACATTGATTGGTGTATCCAGCAAGGCAGATTTCCTTGATAAGGATGGCAAACTTCCGAAAATTAAAGGCGCATTATTTGCTGACTCAATAGCAACAACAGTTGGTGCGATTTTTGGTACCTCAACAACTACAACTTATGTAGAGAGTGCATCAGGTGTTACTGCAGGCGGTAGAACAGGTTTGACAGCAGTTGTAACAGGTCTTTTATTCCTGTTATCCATGTTTTTCTCGCCGTTGTTCCTGACGATTCCTTCTTTTGCAATTGCGCCCGCGTTAATCATTGTAGGTTTCTACATGATGGGTTCTGTTGTAAAAATCAATTTTGACGATATGTCAGAAGCAATTCCGGCATTCCTTACCATTCTGTTTATGCCTTTGGCTTACAGTATTTCGGAAGGTATTGCGGTAGGCGTTATTTCCTACACATTAATCAACTTAATTTGCGGTAAATTTAAGAAGTTAACACCGCTTATGTATATTCTTACGGTATTGTTTATTTGTAAGTATATCTTTTTATAATAATTCAGAACGATGCAAACTTAGGAAAGTTGCGAAGCAACGATTGTGCGAATGTATGCGCTGAATTGTTATGTGACTATTATTATTTCAAGTACCCGGAGGGAACATGTACGCGATTAATGAGGATTTAAAAACAGGTAAATACAAATCCGTATATCTTTTATATGGGCCCGAAGGGTATCTTGTTCGAAGGTACCGGGATAAACTGTTAAATGCATTTTGCGGAAACAGCAGTAAAAAAGCATTGTCGGATGATATGAATTTCAATGCTTTTATCGGAAAAGAAGTAACAGTGGGTCAAATCATTGATTTGGCAGAAACGTTGCCTTTCTTTGCGGAGCGCAGAGTGATTTTGATAGAGGATTCCGGTTTTTTTATGAAAGACGGCGACAAACTGGCAGAGTATCTGGCAAATAAGCCGGAGACCACGGTGTTTATTTTTGTAGAAGGTGCTGCGGATAAGCGTTCAAAATTGTATAAGGCAGTGACGAATGTAGGGCATGCTGCTGAGTTTCGTGTTCAGGATGAGGATACCTTAAAACGCTGGATTGTGTCTATTGTCCGTAATGAGAACAAACAGATAACGGTAAGAGCAGTGGAAGCCTTGTTAGAGCGTACCGCATCGGATATGGAGTTGTTGTCTAAAGAACTGGAGAAATTATTTTGCTACACGCAGGATAAGGATGCTATCGATTTGCCGGATGTGGAGGCAATTTGTACTACTGTAATCGGTAATCATATTTTTGATATGATTGCAGCCATGGCGAACAAGAATCAGATGGAAGCACTTCGGTTGTATTATGAATTGTTGGCGCTTCGTGAACCGCCTATGCGAATTCTTAATTTAATCGGTCGTCAGTTTGCACAGTTACTTATGATAAAAGATTTGCGTAATCGAGGATATGATAAAAGAAAGATTGCAGAGAAAACTGAGATAAAACCTTTTATTGTTGATAAGTATCTGGGGCAGGCAGGTAAGTTTAGTTCTGCAACACTAAAAGCGGCTATGGAAGATTGTGTAAATTTTGATGAAGCCGTTAAAAAAGGTAATATCAGTGACCGTATGTGTGTGGAATTATTATTGGTAAAATATAGCGGAGCAACAAAATAAAGTCCTTTTTATTGTACTTGTTATTTGATATCTTTTGGATGTAAATAACAGACAAGTGCAATGAGGAGGACTTTTATAATGAAAAAATATATGGATACATTGATACCGGCAGCAGTGATTGGGTTATTGATTATAGTGTTTGCTTTTTTAGTGGGCAGTAAAGCATATGCCAAGAGTGTGGAAACAGCGGTAAGAGAGCAACGCGAGGTTTTGGAAAGTGCATATATTTCGTCCGTCAAAGAAACGCTGCAGGAAGAGGGATTTATGAACAGCGGTGTAAATATGACGAAGATCACCAATGAAGAAGGTGAGTGGGAGTATACGGTTATCATTTATCACCGTTCGGTTGAGTGGATGGAGGAAAACGATAAGATTGAATTAGAGCAAACTTTGGCAGATATGGGAAGCGATTCTCTTGGCAAAATTTCTCTGGAATTATGTGTAAGATAAGAATGACAAATTGAGGAAAAAGATTTATAATAGAGAATAGGGTGTCTTAATGTTTTGACCCAAAGTAAAATATGAAATAAAAATAGCAGTATAAAGCAGGTATTTGTATTGGTTCGGAGGTTTTTAAGATGAGAGAAATTCCCAAAGCAGGAGAGGTTTACAGACATTTTAAGGGGAATAATTATGAGGTAATATCCATTGCTACCGGTTCGGAAGACGGCGAATCGCAAGTGGTTTACAAAGCGTTATACGCACCGTATACTGTATATGTACGCCCTTTGGAAATGTTTATGGAGAAGGTAAATAGAGAGAAGTATCCCAATGCAGTGCAGGAATACAGATTTGAAAAAATTGATCCCGAAGCAGAAGCATTAGAAGAAGAAAAGAAGATTGACCAGCGTTTGATTGCATTTCTTGAGGCTAAAGATTATCAGGGAAAACTGGATATTCTCGACAGTATGGAATATAACGTTACCGAGCAGACCGTGATTGCAATGGCGGTTTCCATGGACATTGAATTAAATGACGGAACGGTAGATGAGAAGTTCCGTTCGTTGCGTAAGTGTATTCAGACAATGCAGATGTACGAAGGAACGAGGCTCAGATAAAATATTGTGGGAAGGAGGCAGGACTTCTTCCCATATTTTATATTATAAAAATGTATGATATTATAGGTGCTTAATATAAATGAATCTTATTATTGAGTGATTTTGGTGGGAGAGCGGTGCGAAGACTTAAGACAGAGGTTTTCGACATAGAAGTAATACATGAAACAAAGAGAAATCGACAATCTGCTGGCATGGTACAATCAGAATGCAAGAAAACTTCCCTGGCGGGAGCAACCGGATGCTTATCGGGTGTGGGTCTCGGAAATTATGTTACAACAGACCAGAGTGGAAGCGGTAAAACCTTATTATTACAGGTTTTTGGAAAAGTATCCTGATGTTCTTGCCTTGGCGGAAGCAAAAGAGGAAGAACTTTTAAAATATTGGGAAGGCCTGGGGTATTATAACCGTGTGCGCAATATGCAAAAAGCGGCCATACAGGTAAGAGATCATCATAGCGGCGAGATGCCGACTACTTATGATGTATTGATTGAATTATCAGGTATCGGTCCTTATACGGCAGGTGCTATTGCATCCATAGCGGGGGATGAAAAAGTGCCGGCTGTGGATGGCAATGTCTTACGTATTATGACAAGATTGAACGGCGATTACTCTAATATATCAGAACCGGCAACAACAAAAACAATACGTGCGGAATTAATGGAATGTATGCCGGCGCGACCCGGAGATTTTAATCAGGCACTGATGGAACTTGGGGCTACGGTGTGTCTTCCTAACGGAGCGCCAAAGTGTAACGAATGTCCCTGGCAAAATGCCTGCAAAGCAAAAGCACAGGGGATTATTTCGGATTTGCCTGTTAAGAACAAGCCGCAAAAAAGGAGAATAGAGGAAAGAACATTGATTCTTTTATCCGGTTCGCAGGGAATTGCTTTGCGAAAGCGCGCTGCCAAAGGTTTGCTTGCGGGAATGTATGAAATACCGGCGTTAGAGGGTTACAAAGAAGAGTCGGAAGTCTTAGAGTACGTAAAAGAAATTGGCTATCATCCGTTACACATCAGAGAGATTGAGAGTTATGTGCATGTTTTCAGCCATATTGAGTGGCATATGAAAGCATACCTTTTACGTATTGATGAAATCTCAGACAGTGTGAAAAAGGATATAAGAAATGATTTCTTTTTTGTAGATCCTGCTGAAATCAAAGATAAGTATCCGTTGCCGTCGGCTTTTGCCGTTTATAGGAAATATATTGAGGCAAAAGAACAGTATCTGTTTTAAAAAGAAAAAATAGGATTTAAGGTTGAGACTTATGGCAAAGAATAAAGAAATCAAAACCAACGCAATGCGTATATTGGATTCGTTAAAAATTGAGTATGACAGTTATTTTTATGAATGCGATGAATTTATTGACGCACTTAAAATTGCTGACCAACTTGGTCTGCCCTATGAAAAGGTGTTTAAAACGCTTGTCACAAGGTCGGCAAGCAAAAACTTTTATGTGTTTGTGATTCCGATTGCGGAAGAACTGGATCTAAAGAAGGCTGCCAGGGTTGTGGGTGAGAAGTCTGTAGAAATGATTCAGGTGAAAGAGATAAACAGTGTTACCGGTTATATAAGAGGCGGTTGTACTGCAATCGGAATGAAGAAAAAGTATGTTACCAGGGTGGATATGTCTGCGGAATCTTTAATGACCATGATAGTCAGTGGAGGAAAAATAGGTGTCCAGTTGGAAATGAAGCCGGAAGATTTGTTGAAAGCCTGTGATGGCGTGTTTGCGGATTTGATTGTGGGGAGATAAAAGTGAAAAAAACAAGTATTAGAACAAGAAAGTTATGTTTTGCAGCGTTGCTTCTGGCATTGGGATGGCTATTACCGCTTTTGACCGGGCAAAATAGGGATTTGGGTAATATGCTGAGTTTGATACATATTCCTGCCTATTTGGGAGGTTTTTTACTTGGACCCTGGTATGGAGTACTTTTAGGATTTTTGATTCCTTTAAGCCGCTCTGTTTTATTCGGTATGCCGGTTCTGTATCCGAGAGCCCTGTGTATGGCTTTTGAAATGGCGGCTTACGGTGGTATTTGCGGCGGTTTGTATCGTTTATTCGGAAATAAAAAAACACTTAAAAAGATTATATGTATATACATATCCCTTATGCCGGCTATGCTTTTAGGCCGTGTTGTCTGGGGAATCGGAAGGACGGTTTGCGGTTTGTTTTTACCGGAGCCCTTTACCTGGGCAGCCTTTATCGCAGGAGGATTTGTGACCGCATGGCCCGGTATG
>JAZNLG010000112.1:0-7377 GCA_045578965.1 Lachnospiraceae bacterium
GAAAAGTGTGTGTCGGAATCGAAGTTATTTCGCACAAAGGCAACGAGGAAGTATTTTTATCCGGAAAAAGTTGTCTTAAGAAGTAAAAGTACAGTCGGGTAAGGAGATCAAAGATGAAATTCGTAATCCAGCGCGTGAAGGAAGCAAAAGTAGTAGTGGAGGACAAGATGATCGGAGAAATCGGCAAGGGATTTCTTGTATTTATAGGCGTTTCCAATGAAGATACTAAGGAAATCGCGGACAAATTAATCAAAAAATTATTGGGTCTGCGTATTTTTGCGGATGCGGAAGGTAAGACAAATCTTGCCTTGGAAGACGTAGGCGGAGAGTTGTTGCTGGTGTCTCAGTTTACGCTTTATGCAGATTGTAAAAAAGGAAACCGCCCTTCTTTTATACGTGCGGGAGCACCTGATTTTGCCAATGAGATGTATGAATATATAATCGGAAAGTGTCGAGAGAGCGGTATTAAAACAGAGACCGGAATCTTCGGAGCAGATATGGAAGTGTCTCTGGTGAATGACGGACCTTTTACGATTCTCTATGATTCCGATGAAATGGTATAAAATGTCCGGATGCTGCATTTTTAATGTAATTGCGGTAAAAATGACGATGTGATATGATGTAGGCAATCGGATTTGTTTCAGGACCTGCAAAATACGGTTTTTTGCGAAACTAAGGTTGATGCCCGAACTAAGAGGAGCGTATGGACAAGTATTCATTTGATTTGAAACAAACGAATATTGCAAAAGGGTTTTTTATTCTGGTTATGGTATTTCATCATGTATTTCACGTGCATATGAACTATAACCTGACCTTTGTGACCGGTGGCGAAGTGCCTGAATTATTGACCTCAATTGCCCACTACGGAAAAGTGTGCGTAGGCGGATTTTGCTTTTTGTCTGCTTACGGCATCACCCGGAAACTTATGCAGGAGAAGGAAAAGGTTCGTAATATTGTAATTTCCCGCCTGGTAAAACTGTATCTGGCGCTTTGGCCGGTGTATGTATTCGGTATTGTGGGTACGCTGTTATTCGGAAATGAACCGCTGTCAGTCATTTATATCAGTTCTAAAACCCAGTCATTTTCTTGGATTTATCCGGTATTGGATGTTTTGGGTCTGGCGGACGTATTTCATACGCCTATGTTAAATGCCCATTGGTGGTATATGACGGTTGCTCTTTATACAATCCTTCTGACTCCGGCAATCTATTATCTTTGTAAAAAATTTAAATTCTGGCCGGTGGTTATCTTGGTGATATTGGCGTATGTGGTTAATATCTACAAATTGGCATATGTGGCAGTCATCGCTTTAGGTGTTTTATGTGCAAAAGAGAATTTGTTACCAAAGATAAAAGCGGCGATTTGCAGCAAAATCGGATATCGAATCGGCGGATATTTGGGAATTATTGTGTTAAATCTGGCAGGTTATTATTTGTATACCGTAACTTCCGAATTACATGCCATGCCTTTTTCCACCATTGCTTGTATTCTGTTTAGTTATATTATTTTAGGCGATATTCCGGGACTTTCCCATATTCTTGCATTTTTGGGAAAATATTCAGCCAACATATATTATGTGCATGGATTTTTATATCGGTATTGGTTTACGTATAGCATTTATGTGCTTGCGAACAAGGTATTGATTTATCTGGTGGTATTGTTGGGTGCCCTTGCGGTATCTCTTGTTTTGGAATGGCTCAAAAAGATTACCCGGTACAAAAAGTTAGAACAAAAAATCATACAGAAATTATCGAAATAGGGAGAATAGAAGTATGTTATTTAATTCCTATATTTTCATATTGCTTTTTTTAGGCCTGTGCATCATAGGCTATTTTGGATTGAATCATCTTAAAAAGCCGAATCTTGCCATGGCGTTTCTTTTGGGAATGTCATTATGGTTTTATGGTTATAACAATATCAACTATTTATGGATTTTGATATTTAGTGTGTTGATCAATTATGGTTGTTATTTGCTTATAAATAGAACAGATAAAAGAACCAAGAAGGCCCTTATGATTGCCGGCGTATCAGTGAATGTGGGAATTCTTCTGTATTTTAAGTACATGGATTTTTTCATCGGCAATATAAACGGTATTTTTAAAACTGAGATACCGTTTTTGCGGATTGCTTTGCCGCTGGGAATCAGTTTCTTTACGTTTCAGCAGATTTCTTTTATTGTGGATGCGTATCGGGGTGAAATTCCAAAATACAATTTTCTGCACTATGCCTGTTTTGTAACTTATTTTCCGCAGTTGATTGCGGGACCTATTGTAACCCATGATGAACTGGTACCGCAGTTCATGGATGCTTCTAAGAAGAAGTTTAACAGTGAGAATTTTGCAAAAGGTATTTATATTTTTACGCTGGGTCTTGCCAAAAAGGTATTGATTGCAGATACTTTCGGCAGAATGGTTTCCTATGGTTATGACGTATACGAGTACCTGAACACGCCTACGGCAATTCTGGTAATTGTGGGTTATACCATTCAGATTTACTTTGATTTTAGCGGCTATTGTGATATGGCAATCGGTATCGGTAAAATGATGAATCTTGATCTTCCCGTGAACTTTAATTCGCCGTACAAGGCCCTTACAATTACGGAATTCTGGGACAGATGGCATATGACGTTGACCCGGTTTTTTACCAAATATGTATATATTCCGCTGGGCGGAAGTCGTAAAGGAACCGTACGGACCTACGTAAATGTTATGATTGTATTTTTAATCAGCGGTTTTTGGCACGGTGCAAGTTGGACGTTTGTATTGTGGGGTTTGTTGCATGGCGTATTTAACGTAATTACCCGCATTTTTAAGAAATTATTTGATAAAATACATCCTGCGTTTAATTGGCTGATTACCTTTATTTTCGTAAATATAACCTGGGTACTTTTCCGGGCAGAGACTTTTACGCAGGCGCTGACAATTCTCCGTAAAGCCGTTAGTTTTGAATTTACCGGATTTGATGCGGCTTTTATTACCAAGATTGAGTCTCCCGAATTAGTGGAAATCATGGATCTTTTATCCGTAAGAGGTGCATATCCCCAGGTGATTCTTGTGGGATGGTTTGTGGCGGCATTCCTCTTGATGCTTGGAAGTAAAAATGCTTATGAAAAGATGAAAACCTTTAAACCTACGGTGATTACATTCCTTTTCACCTTGTTTTTACTGGTTTGGAGCGTATTTTCTATGGAAGGCATCAGCGAATTTTTATATTTTAATTTCTAGAGTGAGGTTTGGAAGTGAAGGATAAGAATACAAAGTGGATCGTTGCTTTTCTCATATCGTTTGTGCTGATTTTGGCAGTTTTGGGCGGATTTAATGCATTTATTGACCCGTATTTTCATTATCATGCCCCGTTGGACTTCGTAAAGTATGAGTTAAAAGAAGAACGTTACCAGAATAACGGAATTGTAAAACATTTTGAATATGATGCCATTTTGACAGGCAGTTCCATGACGCAGTGCTTCCGACCTTCGGAGATGGATGCATTATTTGGCGTAAATTCCGTCAAAGTGCCTTTTTCAGGCGGAAGTTACAAAGAAGTCAATGATAATCTGGAGGTAGCGTTTGCCTATAATCCGGATATTAAGATAGTGGTTCGCTGTTTGGATGTAAATGCATTGTTTGCAGACAAAGACGTGATGAACTATGACAATTGTCCTACGTATTTGTATGATGATAACATATTAAACGATGCAGGATATTTGTTTAACAAAGACATCCTTGTAAAAAGTGTGCAGAATTTACACGGTTATCTCGTGGAGGGGAATAATAATATGTCTATGGATGACTACGTCAACTGGCATTATTATTCCGAATATGGTAAAGCAGTTGTGGATCAGACCTATGACCCGTATTCCGTGGAAATCGTAGAAGAGCAGAAGGGGATAACCGAAGAAGAATATGCTGCAATGGAAGCCAACATTGAGCAGAATATTACTTCTTTGATTGCAGAGAATCCGGATACGGAGTTTTATATTTATTTTTCACCGTACAGCATTTATTATATGGATTTCTGGCATCGAACCGGTGAATTGGAGCGATACCTTCTGGCGGAGAAATTTTACATTGAAAAAATGCTGGAATATGACAATATTCGTATCTTTTCCTTTTATGAAGATTATGAAACTATTTGTAATTTAGATTATTATAAGGATATTGCCCATCATAACGGTGACTTGCATACCAAGATTCTTCAGTGGATGAGTGAGGGAAAGTATGAAATTACGGCAGAGAATTATGAAGAACATTATCAGACGATACATGATTATTATATGAATTTTGACTATGATGCGTTATTTGCGGAATAGAGAATGGCCGTTATTTTAAGTCGTTGCATTAATATTTTCGAAAACCGATGCCTGAAGAGGTGTCGGTTTTTTTATCGTAGTGAATTTATGGGAAGAAGCAGGAAACCGGCATCAAATAAAAGTAAATTATAATTAAAACGTTGTATCTTAGCCGAAATATATCCCCAAAAGGTTTCCGGAGTAATGATATTGTACGATTGTTATAATGTAAGCCAAAAAAGTTATAGATATTGCAGTAAATCAACACTAAAATCGTATTGTAATATCATCAAAAGGAGATTATAATGTACCATTATGAATAAATTAGAGAAAAAAGACTTTTATAAAAAATTAATAAGACTGGTAATCCCAATGGCCTTCCAGCAGTTAATGCTTGCACTGGTGGGTGTATCGGATGCGGTGATGATGGGATTTTTGAATCAGGACTCGCTCTCGGCAGTATCTTTGGCGACGCAGGTAATGTTTGTTTTTACATTATTTGAATTTGCTCTGACTTCCGGTGTGTCAATTTTTGCGGCGCAGTATTGGGGGATTCAGGATAAGGATTCCATCGAAAAGATTCTGGGCATCGGATTGAAGTATACCGTATTGGTATCGCTTCCTTTTATGCTGGGTGCGATTTTTACGCCGGAACTTATGATGCGGGCATTTGCATCGGATCCCGTTTTGATTGAATACGGAGCAGTTTATTTAAGATATGTAGGTTTGTCTTACCTGCTTTTGGCAATTTCCCAAGTGTATTTAACTATTATGAAGAACTGTGAAAAAGCAGGAATGTGTGCCATTATCAGTGCGGTATCCGTAGTGATAAATATTGTTTTCAACGCATTGCTTATTTTTGGTATCGGCCCTTTTCCGGAATTGGGAATTGCGGGAGCTGCCATTGCCACGGTATTGTCAAAACTGGTGGAAACCGTGTGGGCAATGATTATTATGTGTATGCCCGGCAGCATTAAAATCCGTTTAAAATATGTTCTTCGCAGCGATAAGGTTTTGGTTAAAGATTTCTGGAAATACACGCTTCCGCTTTTTGGAAACCAGTTGGGCTGGGGCTTAGGTTTTACTATGTATTCCGTTATTATGGGGCATTTAGGCAGCGATGCGGCAGCTGCCAACTCTATTGCAAACATTGTTAAAAACCTTGCAATTTGTGTATGTACCGGTGTGGCTATCGCCAGCAGCGTTATGGTTGGCTCACTTTTGGGGCAGGGTAAAAGAGATTTGGCTAAGGCATACGGGAATCTTTTGTTGAACATTGCTATCATTACCGGTATTGTTGCGGGTGCAATTGTGCTTTGTGTGATTCCTTTTGTTCCTATGTTTACAAGTTTGACAGAGACGGCTCAGGGATATCTTAGAGTAATGCTGATTGTGTGCTCTTACTATGTAATCGGCAAATCCATCAATATGACCGTAGTAGCAGGAATTTTCCCTGCAGGCGGTGACTCCAAATTTGGTTGTATCTGTGACATTTTAACCATGTGGGCGGTTACGGTCCCCATCGGTCTGGTTGCGGCTTTTATCTTAAAATTGCCGGTATTGTGGGTATATATTCTGATCAATACGGATGAAATAATTAAACTTCCGGCAGTATTTTGGAACTTCCGCAAATATAAGTGGCTTAAAAATCTGACACGAACAGACGGCAAACTTGCAGAAGAACAGTAAACGGTCACAATATTTTATAAGATAAAAAGGTAAGATACACGGAATCGGGAGAATGCTTTTGTAAAAACCGGTTGGAATGATGTTTGTGCAGAAAGGAGACTTCAAATGGCAGGAAGAGGTTTTATATATTCGACGGAACTTTTGGATGATAAGTCGGAAGTACTGGATTATAATATCGAAAATATTCCTGTAAAGGCTACGATTACCCGACAGGAGGAAGAGCCTTTGATGTCATTTGTCAACCACTGGCATAATGATTTGGAATTCATCTATGTGGCAGACGGCGAGATGTGTTATTGCGTAGACGGCGTGCAGTGCAAGTTAAAAAAAGGCCAGATGATTTTTGTGAATTCCGGCAGAATGCATTATGGTTATTGGGAAGATGTGTATAAATGTGAATTTCGCTGTACGATTTTTCATCCGGGAATGCTGGAGGCAAAGTATGCAAAGAAATATCTGGACACCATCGTAGGTGAGAATACGCCTTCTTTTATGATTCTTCGTCCGGAAATTATCCGCGAAAAAGAATTGATTGACCTTGTGTGCAAATTAAACAAGGTTATGCAGGAGGTTCAAGAGGGATTTGAACTGGATATGATGTCGCTGGTGTACCGGATTGTGAAGCAGCTGGGTGAATGTGTAACTGCAGCACCGGAGCCCATGTCTTATGTGGATGCCAAGAAGTTGGAAGCAATGCACCGAATGATTGGTTTTGTCCAGCAACAGTATCAACAGAAGATTTCCTTGAACGAAATTGCTATGGCAGGATTGGTGTCCCGCAGTGCCTGTTGTCAGATTTTTAAGAAGTATCTTGCCAAATCGCCGGTGGAGTATTTGACGGAATATCGTATCTCCAAGAGCGTGGAACTTCTTATGGCGGGTAAAAACAGTATGACGGACATTGCCATGTTGTGCGGATTTGGCAGTTCCAGTTATTATGCGGAGACGTTTCATAAGGTACTTGGATGTACCCCGACGGAATATAAAGCAAAGTGTGTGAAGTAGATGAAAACGGTCTGATTGAGAAGTTAACGGTAAGGCCGAAATAAGTGCATTATTTTTGTATATTTTCTTTTAGTTTTGGCGAAAATAACGGAAAGACCTTTCCAAAAATATCCAAAAAGGTTGACGCAAACCTTTATATTTGACATAATAAAGAATATTTGAGGAAGAATTCGGAAGAGTCTGTTTTCAATATGCTCAGAGGCATCATTGAGAAAAATTTTATTATAAAAGAAAAGAGAGAAACTTTAATGCGTAAAACAAAAATTATCTGTACAATGGGTCCCGCAACGGACAAAGAAGGTGTTGTAGAGAAATTAATCGAAACCGGTATGAATGTTGCAAGATGCAACTTTTCGCACGGAAGTTACGAAGAACATAAAGCAAGAATGGACCGT
>JAZNLG010000113.1:0-2332 GCA_045578965.1 Lachnospiraceae bacterium
TCTAAGCTTACCGTCTTCCATTGCCGCTTTTTCAATCTTTTCATCAAAACCACTTGCAGAAAACAGTGAATAATAAAACGTCGCATTCTCTTTCATAGGAGCCAGCTTCGCTAAAGTATCCAGATACTCAGAATAAGAAAAAGGGACTTTTTTAAATTTGCATTCTCCCAGCATATATTCTTTTCTGTCTGCTCCGATTGCCAAAATATCTATTTCTGTTTCTGCAATCGTTGTTCCTGTCTCCGTTTTTGTATCTCGTACCGTTGTTTTTCCACACCATCTTCCCATTTTCTGATAACGAAACGGCAATAAGCTTTTCTTTTGCTGTTCTTTTATAAATTCCCGGCATATTTCTTCAAACGGTAACGCCGCGAACTCTTGCAAAATAGGTTCTACCACATAAGTCCATACGCCATCCACATCGCCATCTTCAAGTTGTGAATAATTAGCGTAGCCAAACGTATACCAGAAACGGAAGAAATTATCAGCCAGACGATACAATCCTCTGCCTGCATTTGCTTTCTCTTTCACAGCGGTATCCACAGAAAACTCCCGCTCCACAATTCCAAGTTCTATAAGATTTTTCAAATACACGCTGGTTTTAGAAGTATCTTCTACAAGTGACTTTTGACTAATCTCGTTTAACCTGGTGCTTCCAAGTGCTACTGCCTCTATAATTGAATTATATACCGAAGTCTCCCGTAATTCCTGATGCAGCAAAAAATCCACTTCACTATATAAGATTGCACCTTTGGTCAATATATGCTTCTTAATGTTCTCTTCTAAAGACAGTTCTTTTCGAAACTGATTCAGATAATGCGGAATACCTCCCAGCACTGCATACGCAATCACCTTCTCACGCGCCGTATAATCAGGGAAAAACTTGCAGGCATCGTAAAACCCCATCTCACGCATCTTATAGATACCGGTAGCACGTCCGTACAACGGGTTCTTTTCTGCCAAAAGCTCTTTCTCGATAAAGCTCATAGCACTTCCGCAAAGAATAATCATTACATTACTATCTTTTAATTCCTCATCCCACAAATTCTGCAATATTGACGGAATTGCCGCATTTCCTTTGCACATATACGGGAACTCATCCACTATAATCAGTTTTTTCTTGTCTCCATACGGAAGCTCCAGAATCGCTCGAAAAGCCTTCTCCCAGTCAGAAAACTCCGAGATATATTGTGCTGCAGGAATATTCTCTTTCAAAAGTTGCTTCGAAAAACGACCTAACTGTACCTTGTCTGCACATTGGGTACAGGAAAAAAACACATGTGGTTTCCCTTTACAGAACTCTCGCAAGGTTTCTGTCTTTCCTACTCGCCGCCTTCCGTACAGCACAACCAACTGTCCACGTTCTTCTTCATACTTGTCTTTCAAAAAAGCAAGCTCTGCTTCTCTTCCAATAAACATCCCTTCGCCTCCAAATAGTTCAAATCATGATTTGCCAAATTTAGATTTGATATCATTATACCCCATAATCACAAAAAAACAAGTAGTTCCTTAATAAATGATAAAATTTTAGAGGGCAGTCTTATATCGCACGACTCCCTCTTTACCCATCCACATCCTTCACTCATGAAACTCCGCATCCAGAACTTCAACCTGAAACAGTAAATAATGCTCGTCTTCCGCCGAAGCAAAATGTTTCGACAAAACAGGACACTCCTCTAACATTCTCTGTTTCATATTTATATCATTGCATTCTGTAGCAGCTCCTGTTACTCTCAGCCACTCTCTTGTTCCCTCTTTTTTCGCAAGAATCTGCATCTTGCCATTGTTCCGGAGCTGTTTGTGAACTTTGTTTCCATCATTCGTAGATATAAACAACTTCCCGTCATGTTCCATTACCGCACCGAACGGCCGCCCTGCCGGAAAATCCCCATTCAGCGTCAACACATAAAAGCAACCACATTCTTGTAGAAAATCATATACCTTACTCATACTTCACCCCTATAATATTCAAATCAAAACTTGCCAAATTTTGATTCAATGTCAATACAGCCCCGGTTGAATTATAACTGAATCCAATACCGTTGCTCAACATGTCCATCCACTTCAATCTCGTTTTCTAATACACCGCCGTTACGAATGATTGACTTTGCCGAACCGATATTATTCTTGTCACAAGTCATCAATACTTTTTTGATACCAAGTTTCTTGCATTCCTCTAATGCCAAAGCAATCATAGCAGTGGCATAACCTTTTCTTCGTTCGCTCGGTCTGACTCCGTCTCCGATATGCCCACCGGTTCTTAATAATACATCATTTAAGACATGTCGAATGTTAACCGCCCCTACGAATATATTTCTGTCCTTATCAAGAC
>JAZNLG010000114.1:0-5355 GCA_045578965.1 Lachnospiraceae bacterium
AAAACAGGAGTCAAAACAATGTTACCGAAAGTGATACATTATTGTTGGTTTGGGCGTAATCCATTATCGCAATCAGCAATTGCATGTATAGAAAGTTGGAAAAAATATTTTCCGGATTATGAAATTAAAAGATGGGATGAAGATACGTTTGACATTCATGTATGTTCGTACGTGGAAGAGGCTTATGCTGCCGGGAAGTGGGCGTTTGTATCGGATTATGCGCGTTTTTGGATTCTGTATCACTATGGCGGACTGTACTTTGATACGGATGTAGAAGTAATCAAAGGGTTTGATGATATTTGCGCGCGCGGACCTTTTATGGGGTGTGAATATGCCAAAAAGCATAACAGTGAGCAGACGAATGGTGTAGTGGTGAATCCCGGGCTGGGAATCGGGGCGCATCCTAAGATGAAGATATATAATGAAGTTTTGGAGTACTATAAAGGGATTCATTTTGATGAAATGAATATGATAACGGTGTGTCGTTATACAACGGATATTTTTATGAAATATGGATTTGCGGGAGAGCGGGAGATTCATTGTATAGAAGGAATCTCTATATATCCGCCGGAGTATTTCTCGCCCATGAATTATGTTACGGGAGAGACAAATATAACGGATCAGACGCATTCCATACATCATTATGCTTCAACCTGGCATACCGAGCGCGAGATGAAATATGAGAAGCAACTGAAGCGTCTTGAGAGTAAGTTTGGCACGAAAATTGCGCATAATGTTTTATTTAGATTGTATGGGAATATTTATTGCTATGGTTTGGGCAAGACAATAAGGAAAATAGTATCGAAAGCAAAAAGATAGGAAATAAAAATGAAAGCCGGTTCAAAGTATTTATTTAAAAATCTGGGTTTTTTGACATTGGGCCAATTTGGAACCAAGATATTAAATTTCTTTTTAATACCTTTATACACCAATGTTTTATCTACAGCAGAATATGGAACATTTGATTTTTATAATACTACAATTTTGCTGGTGGTACCTTTGATAACCGGCAATATTGCAGATGCCGCTTTGCGTTTTCCGTTAGACGAAGACGCGGACTTGAACAAAATATGCAAAATAGTTTTAAAATATTGCTTTTTTGGTACGCTTATATTCGTTCTTTTTAGCCTGATTAATAATGTATTTGGCATTATTCCGGCATTAAAGGAATATACCTTGTTTCTGATATTAATGTTTATTGTTCGCACATTTGACAGTGCGCTTATTAATTTGGGAAGAGGACTGGACTGCATTAAACACATTGCGATTTCCGGCGTGATTTGTACCGCAGTAATGATTGGATTAAATCTGCTGTTCCTCTTATCGCTGGATATGGGGCTGACAGGCTATTTTCTGGCGAATATCATTGGTATGGCGGTGCAGAGCCTGTATCTTTTGATAACAACCAAGATTCTGAAGTATTTGCGAAAAGGTGCCCGGGATAAGGCGCTCGAGAAGCAAATGCTTGCATATAGCAGACCACTCATGGTAAATAATATTTCCTGGTGGGTAACATCCATGTCGGACAGATATATTGTAATTTGGTTCTGTGATATGGCCGCTAACGGAATCTATTCCGTAGGATATAAGATACCGTCCATCTTGAATATCTTTCAAATTGCGTTTAATCAGGCGTGGACATTATCTGCCGTAAAAGATTATGATCAGGAAGACAAATCCGGTTTTTTTACAAATCTATATAATTATTATAATTTTGCTATGTTATGTACCTGTTCGTTGCTGATTATATGCAGTAAATTTCTTGCAACGATTTTATATGCCAAGGATTTCTATATGGCGTGGCAGTTTGTTCCTTTTCTGCTCGTTGCGACTTTCTTTGGCTCGTTATCCGGATATATCGCGGGAATATTTGCGGCAGTAAAAGAGTCCAAGGTAGTTGCCAAAACCACAGTTTGTGGTGCGATTTGTAATATTGTTTTGAATATAATATTAGTTCCTGCAATCGGTCCGCTGGGGGCTGCCATAGCCACTATGATTAGTTATGCATTGATTTGGGCGCTGGGACTATATAATGTCAAAAAGTATATTCGATTGAAGATATCATTGTTTAGGGATATTTTATCGTATGTGATATTGATTGCTCAGTCGGTGCTTCTGTTTTATACGGAGCAAAACGGTCTAGCGTATGTGGCAGAGATTGTGTTGTTTATTGTGATTATCATTCTATATTGGAAACAGGTTCGTGGACTGCTTCAGAAAATAAGAAGCCGGATGAACAAATGAGATGTATATATAAATTGACCTTGCATATGCTTTGTGTTGGTGCCGTAATCAGCACAAAGCATATTTTCTTTTATAAGCAGGGTCCCATTGTGTCCGCAAGGAATAAGGTGGGCAGTTGTCGTAATTTGTCGACGAGAAGGGACTTGTAATTTTTAGCCGGCTCAGATATACTTTTAAATATACAAGTTTGGATCCTCAGTTTTAAGAGGACATATCTATATTAGAATCTAAATTCAAGTTGTAACTCTTGGCGTTTCGGCCGTCTTTCGCTTGAATAATTAAATTGAATAAGTGGAGGATGTATAGCCTCCGCGATAAGGGAGGATGTAGTATGGGAAAGTATGATGCTGCTATGTTTCGTTACTTGTCTGATGAGACAAGATTTGCGGATTTATTTAATGCGGCAGTATTTCAAGGTAACGAGGTATTAAGGGCGGATATGTTGGAGAATGACAGCGAACGGTACGTTGCTGTGGAACAAGGGAAAAATGTTATGCAAGGGAGGAATTACTTTCGAGATATAAAGAAAAGAATGACGAACGGAAACTGGCTTGCAATTACGGCGATTGAGAATCAGGAGTTGGTTGACTATGTGATGCCATTACGTATGATGCAGTATGATATGCTTGAATATGAAGAGCAATTGCGTCGGTTGCAGGGTGTAAAACGAGAAAAATTAAAAGGGAACGGAATCAAAGAAAATGGTTGGAGTACTCGTATGACAGAAGAAGATAAGTTAAATCCGGTATATTCACTTTGTTTATATCATGGGGTAGAAGAATGGAAAGGACCAAAGAGCCTTAAAGAAATGATGAATTTTGAGGACGCTTCGATCAAATGGCAGGACTTGTTTCATGATTATGGAATGACGTTGTTTTGTGCAAATGCGGTGACGGATTTTACGATATTTAAGACTGGATTAAGGCAGTTGTTACAGGTATTGCCTTATCGTAGGAACAAAAGAAAATTGTGGGAACTATGGAAAAAGGAAGAGTATAAGCATTTGGATTATGATACGGCAGAAGCGATTGCAATTATGACAGATGCAGTAGGAATATTGGAACGATTAGATAAGTATGAAACCGAGGAGGGATATAATATGTGTCAGGCAATGGATGAATTGAGACAGGATTGGCTTGCTGAGGGTGTTGAACAAGGAATAGAGCAAGGAATAGAGCAAGGAATAGAACAAGGAATAGAGGGGGCTATTAGAAATCTTATGAAGTCTATGAAATGGACAGCGGAGCAGGCAATGGATGCACTATTAGTGCCTACAGAAGCCCGCTCAGGATATTTGGCACATTTGGAATAAAGGGGTATATGCAACGTTGTGATGTATCGCTGACGCTGCATGCCACCTCTCATCTCCCAAACTGTTCCAACCGTTTTCTGTCGCCCCAACCCAAAGGAACCTTAGAATGGTCGCTTAACAATACATAACGACTCTCAATTTTTTCAATGTGGTTATAATTTACGATATATTTCTTGCCCAGAAGCAGGAATGAATCAAAAGGTTGCAAGATGGGAATCAACTCCTGAAGGGTTCCTAATTGCATAATGACACGACCGTCTTTTAAGACGATTTTAGTACGGTACCCGTCCGGATAAGCATAGATGAAATCTTCTTCATAGATGTAGTAGGTATTTAAGTCATCACGAACTTCGATTGTAGGAGCAGCCTTCTTATTTTGGGCGTCTACAGTATCGACTATTTCGGTCAATTGTTCCGGTTTGAAGGGTTTATCAATATAAAAGAGTTCTACAGGAGGTTTTGCATAATCCTCGTATCGTATGGATGAGGTGCACAGAACAATAGGAGCCACAACACCTAATTCACGTAACAAAATAGCGGTTTCCATACCATGAGGCGGAAGACCTGTCATATCAATAAAAAACAAGTCGTATATCATAGGCGACTTGGTCAATGCATCTACGTTCCCGTAGGAGTCAATATAAAGTATTCCTGCTGTATCTTTACGGCGGTCCGATTCTCTTTGGAGTAAGCGCTCCAAGTGTTTGCGGTCCGCAATGTTGTCATCACAAATTGCTATATGCATATCTTGTCCTCTGTTTTTCCTTTTGGTGATAGAGTGGTCATATCTAAAATGAATTTTATCCCCTAATCATTTTAGAATTGCATTATAAAAGTTTAATATCCAAGGGTAAAATAAAAAGTAAGGCAATCAATATAATCTGCGCAATTAAAATGGCAGGCATACCCCAGGTAAAAGAGCGGTGTTTGGTTTTATGGCGAAAAGTATATATACCGGCAATGGCACCGATGCTTCCGCCTACGCCCGCAAGAATAAAAAGGGTGGCTTCCGGAATCCTCCAGGCACGTTTCTTTGCTTTTCTTTTATCAATACCCATCATAATAAAGGCAATGATATTCATAATAACTACATAAGAAATGAGCCAGTAGATTGTTTCCATAAAAGCCACCCTGTAAATTCTAAAACACTTAAACAATAAGTTACATCATTTTATCTTTTGTATCAAATCGACAAATTGTTATTTCTTTAATTCGCCAACTTCCTGCATCTTTAATGCACGTACCTTGCATGAGAGGCCAAAGAGATTGATAAATCCTTCTGCGTCGTGGTGGTCGTACATATCACCGGTTGTGAAGGAAGCAATGCTTTCATTGTACAATGTATAAGGAGATGTAGTACCTGCTTTAATGATATTACCCTTGTACAATTTGAATTTTACTTCGCCGGTTACATACTGCTGTGTAGATTCGATGAATGCCTGAAGTGCTTCACGAATCGGTGTGAACCATTTTCCTTCATATACGATATCAGCGAACTTGTTGCCAAGGTCTTTCTTTAAAGTATATGTATCTCTGTCGAGGATAAGTTCTTCCAACTGCTGGTGTGCTTCGTAGAGAATGGTTCCGCCCGGTGTTTCATATACACCACGAGACTTCATACCAACAACACGGTTTTCTACGATATCAACAATACCGATACCGTGCTTTCCGCCGAGTTTGTTTAATTCGCGGATGATATCAGAAACCTTCATTGCCTTGCCGTTAATAGCAGTAGGAACACCCTTTTCAAAAGAAAGTGTTACATATTCGCCTTCATCGGGAGCCTTCTCGGGAGTTGT
>JAZNLG010000115.1:0-38999 GCA_045578965.1 Lachnospiraceae bacterium
GCTGACATTGCCGTTCTGAATCTAAACGGCGGAATGATTACAAATACCAGCGGAAATTACACCGTATATTGTGACGCCGGAACCGTAATTCACAATGACACGGTAGCCGAAAACACCTATGGTGTGGACACGGCAGAATAAATCCGTTTTCAAATATAATGCTTAATATAAAAGGACTGAAGCAATCAGTCCTTTTTATATGCAATCATATCATTCTGCAGTTTTTACACAAGAATTTTCAGACCATTTCCGTTTCCAGATAATCATATGCAGCACGACACACCCATGTAGAAACAGAACCGCCATCGACCTTAAAATCACCCCAGCCTTCCGGGTCAATTACAACGGCTTCCCGGCACTTACCTGTTATATCCATAAATTCCGCACCGGCAAACTTTTTACCAAGAAGCATACGTTTCACTCCGCCCGGTCCGTCCGAAAGCACTACTGCAATTCCGGAATCCTTATGTTCCTCGTCCCCCATACGGACCCAGCCTATAACATTCTCATGGTCAAAATAGTCTGTCTGCTCACCATACGCATATTTTTCACGAATTTTAATCATCTTTTTCAAATCCGGCATAGGCAAAATATTATGAGAAGGCAAACCGTAATAATCACCGTAAAAGACACACGGCAAACCATCCTTCCGGAACAAAATACATGCATATGCCAAGGGCTTAAACCAACTCTGGACATAAGAACACAACGCCTGCCCGGGTTGCGTATCATGATTGTCCACAAATGTTACTGCATTTTCACTTCTGTGCTCCACTAAAGTATTATCCAAAAGATAACGCATGTCGTAGGTCCCGCTTTGATTGGATGCATTGTAAAAATTAAAATGCAGAGGCACGTCGAAGAGAGACATACTATTATCCACGCTATCCAAATACTTTAGAAGCCTGCGCAAATCCGCATGCCAGTATTCAGCTACCGCAAACATTTTTTTGCCGGTCTTTTCACGCATTTTAGCCAGCCACTCTTTATAAAAGCCTGCGTTGATATGTTTAACGGCATCCAACCGAAAACCATCCATCCCCACAGTTTCTTCATACCACATACCCCATTTTATCAATTGAGCTCTGACTGCAGCATTATCCATATCAAGATCTGCCCCCATCAGGTAATCAAAATTACCTTTTTCTTCATCGGTCTGATCGTCCCATTTCTTGCCTTCGAAACGAAATACTGCCTTACGTTTGGTGTTCTCATCCCAATCTACACCATTAAAATGGCTACTGTTCCAGGTAAAATCAGAATACTTTCCGCCACGTCCCGGAAAGTCAAAAACAGTCCATGCCGATATTTCTTTCATACCCTGTACGGTTTGATTTCGATTGTTTTCTGCAACTTCCAGGGCTGAAACCTTTTCACATGCATCAGCGCCCAGCATATGATTCAGTACAATATCCGCCAACACCTCTATTCCCTTCTTTTGAAGTGCTTTCACGGCATCAATATATTCTTCCTTTGTTCCGTACTTAGTCGCCACAGTACCCTTTTGATTAAATTCGCCCAAATCATAGGTGTCATACACTCCATATCCGACATCATAGATACCATGCATTCCTTTGTATGCAGGCGGAAGCCATACTTTGGTAATCCCGACTTCTTTCAATGCCGCCGCCTGGGCTTTACATCGCTTCCAAAGCAACCCGTCAGAAGGCAAATCCCACTCAAAATATTGCATTAACGTTTCATTTTTCATTTCTTTTACACCTCACATGCAGAAAGGTTTTTTCAAATATACCTTTCGTATGCCACCATATTTAGACTCCCTATTTTGCATCCGGGTATTCATTGCAAAGTAATCTGTATGGTTCTTCATCTTCCTCAATCTCAGGAAACCGCCCCACAGGCTCATAAAAACGATTATCCGTATTATCATCATTACACATAGATACTTCACCGATTAACACATCTCCCGTACCCTCTGCCACGTCAAAATCATGGTACTGATGAGGCCAGAGTGTAATACTCTCGCCCGGACGCAACTCCACACCGGTTCCGGCCTTCACATAGTAGGAGCGTCCGTCTGCATTTACCAAAACATCCGTATCATCCAATTCACCGTCTTTATCATTGTAAACATGAATAATCAATGTACCGCCGCCGCGATTGATAATATCTTCGCTTTTATTCCAATGAAAATGCATTGGGGAATGCTGCCCTTCTTTCAACATCAGAAGTTTCTCGGCGTATACTTTTTTGTATTTAGGGTTATTCTGATTTCCGTTTCGTAACGTAATCAACGCAAAACCAACTTTATTAAAATCCCCAAGACCATAGTCAGTAATATCCCATCCCAACATATTATCTCTGATCTCATCGTATTCTTCGCCCTTTGTCTCCCACTCTTTTGCAGTCCAATTGCAGAATGGCGGAAGTGCAAATCCGTGCTTAGCGGCCAATGCCTCCATCTCTTTAATTGCTTTGTTGATTTCTGAACGTTTCATACCTTTTCTCCCTATTTCTTTTGAGTTTACTTAATACTTATACCTTTACTGCTACTTACTTCCTCTCGCAAGTAAAATTTGCTCCTGTTACACGAAAGAGCCCTTATAAAAGGACTCTTTCACATATTAAAATACTTCTCTCATATTCTGAATAATTCCCGGCGTTTTCTGCTCAAGAATCTTTCTTAATTTCTCCGCATAATTGTATTCACGCAACACTTTCTCATATCCGGCACGGGCAATCTGCTTACGCTCCTCTTCGTGCGCTAAATAGTATTGTATTTTGTCCGTCATTTCTTCCAGACTGCGATACATTACCAGTTCCTTGCCGTCCTCAAATTCCTTGGCAAGATCCTCCTGATAATTCACCAGCACAAAGCCCTGACAAGCCATAATCTCCAGCACTCGCAAAGGCACACCGCTTCGAATGGCACGCGGCGTTATATAAATATTAATTTTACTTCCGTTATATACCAGCGGCGCCTGCTTCGCAAAATCCACCGGTCCGCAATTATTGATTTCCGGAAACTTCTCCGTATTGGATATTGTATATAATTTAAAATTAAATTTCCGCGCCAAAGTACGTGCCATTAATTTACGCTCTTCCACTGTGATTTTACGGGCAAGTACCGACTGAAGGGCGATTTCCTGCTGATTTGCAAAAAAGAAGTGTTCTGTTCCAAACTCTACTTCTTCCAAAAGGAACTCCACCATTTCTTCCGTTACACCGCGATACAATACATCCTTGCCGTAAACAAATCTTTTGTCACGAATCATTTGCAGGATATCTTTGTAAATCTCTTTTTCCTTTGCTTCCGGCGAAATGCGATTGAACAAATTATTGGCGCTTTCATACAAGGTTCCTACAAAAGAAACATCAGCCTGATACTTCCGAATCATATCCGGTGTGGCAGCTGCCAATGCATTGGATAACAACTCCTTATCCGCCGCCTGGGACATATATTGCATACCGTTTACATTATATTGCTTCAGTTCCTGAATCTGTGCCGAATCAAAAGATATAATGCGATTATTCGGCAATTGTGCCGCATAAGAGAACAAACTCCACTGCGGAATATGGTACAACCACGAATAATATGTAATATCCAATTTCTTCGCCGCCATAGCAAGTGTATGGAAATAATCTACCGAAAATATAATATCACTGTGATATTCCAATGCTGCTTTTGATAAATCCCAAATCTGAACTTCCGTTTCTTTCTCTTTATAATCCTCCGCCTGTACAGACTTTACGAAATGCCCCAAATCCCGCAAAGTATTCTCAATGACAGACTCATTGAAGGTCCCCCACCTATAAAAAAGAATTCTCATATTTTTCCCCTAATATAAATATGTTTCTATTTTATTTTAACACAATAAAACACAAAAACCCAGACCGAAATCCGGATTTTTGTAATCTGTAATTATCTTTTCTTGTCCATTAAATGAGGATCAATGTTTTTTAAATTATTCATCCTCTGGTAGTACTCCATAGCGGCTTTGGAACCCATTTTGGACTGTTTGATTGCCTGTTTGCTTTCTGCAAAACGTTGCTCAATCAGCGCCTTATTTCTATGCTCCATAGCCTGCAATTCGGTACTTTTATCAGTTACTTCCTTAATCAAAGCCTGCATTGCACCGATTTCGGTCTTGTATGCCGCCTTATTTGCTGTAAGTTCATCCTTAATCCGAGCATAAAGCACATCAAAACCATCATCTAACTTAACCAATTCTTCTACGAAGTTGCCTTTCGCTTCTACGATTTGATCAAAAGCGTCCCAATCCACTTCCGGTGCAGAAACCACGTCCCTCTGAGTATTGGTCTTATCAATAAGTTCTGATAAAATTTCAGACTTTTTTACAAGACTATCTGCAAGCATCTGCATATATTCATTGGCCATACTTATACTTCTCCCTGCTTATTCTTCTTCATAACTTCAATCCAGGTTTCACGCATGGTACGGAGATGTTCCACTACTTCACGCATAATTTCCGCATCTTTTCGGATATTGGCTTCAAACAATCTGGATGCAAGATACGAATACACATTCTCAAAATCCTGTGCTACAGGATACTTCATATTCAAAGTAGAACGAAACTCCTGAATAATTCTCTGCACTTTGATAATGTTATCATGAGCCTTCTGAATATCTTTTTCTTCGATTGCTTCAATTGCAATATTGCCAAACTTAATTGCTCCCTCATATAACATTAAAGTAAGTTCCGCGGGGGAAGCTGTAAGTATTTTACTTCTCTGATATTGTGCGTATGGATTCGGTGCCATATGAATATCTCCTTATTATAAAACTCCCCGCCCTTTCAAGCAGGGAGTTTCGTATTTTCTTACATTGAGAATAAACTTGAAATTGCATTCTGGTTAGAAGTCAGTTTGGAAAGAGCCACTTCCATATTCGAAAACTTCTTGTAATATCTGTCTTCTGCTTCTGTCAATTTCTTTTCTAACTCCGCAATCTTAGTGGTATACTCTTTATATTCCGTACTCATCTGCTTATCATTGTATACCTTGTATATACTTCTGGATTCCGTACTGGACATCTTCTCAGTTAAATTATCATATAACTTTACTGATAATTCTTTAAAGAATTTCTCTACCAATTCCGGATCTTCTGCGATTTTAGCGTTCAAAATGTCTGTTTTCATATTAGATACAGAATCATCTTTATTGCCATTGATATGATAACTGTAACGCTCATTCTTATCAGCCTCCAGATAACTCTGGGTTTCAATGCCAAAATCAGCTAAATGATATTTCTTACCATCAATTTCAATACTGCTACCCATAATCTCACGCATAGATGACATAATATCATTTAATGTAGAATCTCTACGAAGAAGGGAATCTTTAATCTTCTTCTCCCAATCCTCAATCTGGGATTCTGTCATTGCTTCCTTCTGCTCATCGGTAAGCGGTTCATAGCCTTTGGCAGAATCTGCATTATATGCCTTTGCCATAGATTCCATTACATCATTGTAATCCTTGAAGAAGTTCTTAATCATATCATACATACCGCTGGTATCTTTGGCAGTAGATACAGTAATCTCTTCATCGGTCAAACCATTCACGGTATAGGTAGAACCATTGATATTAAAAGTATTGGAAGATGATTTAAATTCCGCTCCGTTTAATTCCAGAACTGCATCCTCTCCCTTAATTCTCTTAGAACCGGCACTTGCTGTTAATCCTAATTTATTCAGTACGGATGTTGTATTACTTCCGGAATCTACAAAGAGGAAATCATTCTCTTTACCGGTTGCCTTGGCACTTACGAACAGACGCTGATTGCCTTCATCAAAACTTGCGTTTACGCCGGCATTCTGCATCTTCTTCACAAAATCGCCCATAGTCATATCTTCGGTCACTTCAATGGTATGAGTCATACCATCTACCTGTAAACCTACAGAAGAACCTGCAGTAATACCAAAGTCTGTCAGCTTGGTAGCATTGGTAATCTTACTTCCATCCTGTGCAGAAATTTCTGCACCGGTTAAATAGCCCGCCTTTGCTACAGACTTAATCTTAGCAGACTGCACACCTTCATTCGCCCCACTACCTGCTACCACAGTCAATGCACTATTGGAAGTTGTAGTTTTCAGTTTGTCATAACTGGAAGCCATTCTCATATTGGAAAGTTGATTGGTATACAAACCATAAATCTTCGTATTTAGACCTTTCCATGCATCTTGCGTCCAACCTAATTTAGTCTTTTCTTTGGTTGCGTCTTCTACTTTGGTTTTATGTCTGGATACCATAGCAGTAATGATACTTTCGGTATCCATACCGGAATTCAATCCTGTTAATCTGAAAATATCTGACATCGTAATCCCTCCTATCTCTTCTCATCCACAAGAATACCTGCGAGTTCCCATGCTTTCGCAATCATATCCAAGGTCTTCTCCGGAGGAAGTTCACGAATTACCTTCTTGGTCTCACGATCCACAATCTTAATGGTAATACGATTAGTTGCCTCATGTACACCGAACTGTACTTCGGAATAACTAGCCTTCTTATTAATGTCCTCTACTGCTTTACGAACCTTATCAGGAGACATCTGCTGTTGCTGCATCTGTTGCTCTGCTGTCTGATAATTGTCACCCTGTTCATTTACCGGCGCAACTGCAGGAGTTGCGGCATCTACCATGGGCGCACTTTCAATCACGGTTCCTTCCATGGATACTGATGATTGGGTCACTGTTGTCTGGGGTTTCACTGTGGGCTGTGCCTGATACGACATCGCTCCACCTAATGCTTCAATTGCCATTGTAATCACCTCCGTGTGATGTCTGTTACTTGTTTAACGTGTCTTCCAAGCGGACTTTCCCCGCTTTCTTATTTTTTATATCGGATAAATTAAGGAAAAGTTTAGAGGTTTGGAAATTTTTTTATAAATCGTACACGTAATATTCACATTTTATCCCTTAAATCACTCTTTCGTTCTTTTATATCCATATTGATGCAAATCCATAATCGGTGTATGACAATTATTCAAAGGACAACATGTCATACATCCCTTATAATTTCCTTTTAAAATATGACTTCTATACATCATATATGTAGGCGAATTCAGAATTTCATTCCAATCCGGCACACCATTTTGAATATAATCATATATATTTAGTGTTCGCTTAAACCAACCACAGAAATCGAGTCGTCCGGTAGGATATATATCAATCATCTTCCAAGGTGATGCACATAATCGCTGGCCGCAGATATCATCCATTCGAAGCGTAGCATTGAAATCCTCTTCAAAAGACAATTCATTTTTACCTCTTTCTCTTCGAATTCTGTTTCGTTCTTCGAATTCCTTTAACATATCACGACCTTGCGCCAACTCAATGATATCTGCATATTTCTGATGCAATACGGCAATATCCATTTTATCTACTCTTTCCTGTATCGGCGCCAATTCCTTACTTGGTAGCCACAAACGGAAAGACATAAAAACTTTGCCTGCTAATACTCTTTCTATTTCTACCATTGTCTGCAAAGCTCTCCGACTTGTTTCCGGGCATCCGAAATACTCACCACCCATATCAGTCTCTGTATAATCAAAGAAAAAACTAATTCCGGTAGCTTTTGCTTCCAGACACACGCGAACAAAATCCCTTACATCATCCGCAGTATCTTTATTTACTACCATTGAATAATTTGGTGCAAAACTTAACAATCCTTTCTCTTCCAATAAGCAGATATAACCTGCAAGATTTTTTCTGATATGAGTGTAAACCGCATCTGCCTTCTCTCCTGCCCAACATCCCTTTCCATAAACCTCACCATTGCTTGCATTTAACGAGATATGAGACATAAAAAGATTCTCTGCCGCTAATTCCTGATACTTCGCATTAAATGGCATTCCGTTTGTTTCTGTCATTATCGTTATGTGCGGATACTCTTCACTGATTAACTTCATATAGTTATAACTTTCTTTTGCAGAAAAAGCATCTCCACCCGTGATTAATATCATATTCAACTTACTATATAACGACTTGCAATATTCAAAATACCATTCCGGATTCATCTCTCTTTGTTGCTCGGCCTCCGACCAAGCAAGCTGTCCGCAATAGCGGCAGCGTCCCGGGCAACGATTGGTAATACGCAGCCTCATAATTCCGCCTTCTAAATCCGTCAAACACTCCGGATGCTTTTCGCGCAATTTATCCCTATGATATATATTTATTTTGCGATTTTCATATAAACCGATTGCCTCGTAATGCAACAGTGGACAAAGTTCTTCCTTATGTATGCTTGGATAACGATCAAAATATTCCCATGTCGAAAAATGAATCGAAGGGTCAAATCCTTTTCTCCAACCAACCCGCACATAATGTTCTGCTGCATCAATTTGATCATCAATTTGATACTCCTGTCGATACCACTCTTCGTCAAATAAAATGGACTCTCGCACAATATTAATCAAATCTTCTTCACTGCTAAATTCTTCTTTATTCTTATTACAAGCATCAACAGCCGCTGTTTTTTCCGCGCTACAACTTGAAGTTTTGTCTCCAAGTTCTAATAAAACAGCTTCATCTTTGGTACATACATAAAGCGTGCTGGTATCCGTCAAACCACACTCTTTAAATATTTCTTCTCCAAAATATTCTTTGGTTAGTTGATGTACGTAATAAAACTCTTCTAATCTTTCTACCACTCCTTCTTTGCTGTATCTTCTGCAATGGTCGCCTTGTCCAAAACGTTTCCAATTTTCTTCTTCTGATAATCCCCATTCTTCATCGATTTGATCCACATTCAAATCAATCGGCACCAGAAAAATCAACTTGCCATCCGGCTTAAGAATTCTCTTCATTTCAGCCATTGCCATTTTATCATCTTGCACATGTTCCAATACGTGAGAGCAAATTAAAACATCATACGTTTCATCTGCAACCATATCCATATTTTGAATATCAGACTTAAAAGTTACGCCGTCCATAAACAAATCCGTAGTATCATATACTGCCTGCGGAACATTCTTCATAATCCAGTTTGTAATTGGTTTGCTCGGTGCAAATTGAAGGATTCTAATTCCATCCTTTGCATTCTTAATCCCTTCTTTTTCCATAAAAGAAACCATCATACGGTCTCTGTCGCTGCAACTGCATGCCGGGCACAGATACTCCTGCAAATTAAGTGTTTCACTCTTAGATACATGTGTTACATTATTCTTTCTTTCCATCTCACTGTAGTAGGCCGGTAACGGAATATATGTAACATCATTTCCGCAACAAGCACATTTTTTTACAGTTAAATTCCACTCATTCGTCAACTCATCCAGACACTCTACAAAAAGACCGATAGACGAAAACAGCATGTCTATATTTTCACAAACAAACTCTTCATCATTGCACTGTGCGCAAAATTCATCAAAGCTAAGAAAAAATTCTTCATACTTTGCGTATATCATTTTAGGCGTAAACTGCTTTAACATATCAATTGTTTGCACGTAAACCGGTGTTGTTCCTTGCACAATTTCAATAGTAACACTTCCCTCTTCAAATTTTGCAATTAGTTTTTCACTAATTTCTTTTACTTGAGATATCATTGCAAAAATTTCATTTTTCATTTATTTGCCCCCTTAATTTATATAATCAATACGAATCAATTTTTTATCTGCCAAGCATAAATATTGTCATTTCATATCCGAAGATAAATTTGATACGACATATAGTCCGCGCTCTCAATTATTGATTTTCCATCAATTAAAGTTAATCATCCTTTTGGGTAATGTTTATATAAACATTTTTTCCTACCACTTCCTTGATTACAGATGAGATTTTTTCTATTATTTCCATCTGTATCTCCGGATATAGCGGCAACACCAAAACATTCTCAGATATTCGCCTCGCCACCTTAAGATTTGCATCGCGATACATATCCCCAAAGCACTCTGCATCTGCCGTCAATGGATAAAAATATTTTCTAGAAAAAATGTTTTTCTCTTTCAGCGCCATCCATATCCGTTCTCTAATATCTCGATTTTCAAAAATCATCGGTAAATATCCATAATTACGCTCTATATTCTTATTGCTATAATCCAAAATTTTTATTACATCCAATTGGTCTTGAAGCAATTCTAAATAATAAAATGTCTTCTCTTTTCGCGCCTTAATATTGTCTTTTACCAGTGGCAAATTACACAATCCCATGATCGCACAAAATTCATTCATCTTAGCATTTGCGCCAACTTCAGCAACCACCTCTTCACCACGTATACCGAAATTTTTTAAATTGTATAACTTATCATACATAGATTCTTCCTTGAACGTTACCGCACCGCCTTCAATCGTATTGAATACTTTGGTTGCATGAAAACTAAAAATGGAAGCATCTCCTAAATTACCCACACCAAGGCCTTTGTAAGTTTCACCAAATGCATGTGCCGCATCGTAAATCACTTTTAAACCATATTTATCTGCTATGCGTTGTATTTCCTCCACATTACACACATTGCCATAGACATGCACCGGCACAATTGCTACTGTTTTATCAGTAATCAATGCCTCTATTTTGGTTTCGTCAATGGTATAATCACTTTCTTTGATATCGCAAAATACCGGCTTTAACTCATTGCGTACAATTGCATGTGTTGTGGAAACGAAAGTAAATGGTGTCGTTATTACTTCACTGCCTTTTGGAAAATCAAAACTTTGAATCGTCATTTCCAATGCCATATGACCATTTACCATCAATGATAAATACGGCACTTCTAAATACTCTTTTAATTTATCTTCCAACTCCTTATGATATGTACCCATGTTGGTAATCCACTTGGTATCCCAAAGAGGTTTGATTTTTTCAATATAATCTTCATAAGAAGGCATGGAGGTTTGTGTGACGGTTATTGTTTTCATGTAATCCCTCTATCATCCTATGTCTTAAGCAGACACTACTTCGTACGTTGTTGACAACCTTCTTCATAGCGTCTATCTGATGGATATTCAACAGAAATGTATAATATATCCGTTTCTTTTGCATATCTTTCTTTAAGCGATTCTATGCACTTTTTAAGTGTTCTATTCTATTCAATGTTGGAATAACACTGAGGATGCATTTCATATACTATTTCCTTTTATTTTAAATAATCTTTTAAACAAATTGTTTTATATGTACTCCATTTTTTTCTATCTATACAATCATACCAAATATCCTCTTGCTCCTCTATTGCCAACAACTTCTGATAAAATTCTTCTGTAATTTTTTCTTTTGGAATTATAACTACTCCTGAATCATCGCAGACTGCTATTGCATCTTGATAAAACTTTTTTCGCTCTTCTATTATTGAAATATAATTACTTTTATTAACAGGTTTATTAAAACAACCCACGGGTGAAACCCCTTTGCACCATATTGGATAATTTTCTTTTATAAGATAATGCGCATCTCTCATTTTGCCTGTACATATGATTCCCTTATTTCTCATATATAATAAAATATATTTAGAAACTATATCTCCAATTATAGCCCTTTCATGTACATCAATACCATCAATTAATATTATTTTATCGCTAACCGGATATATATCTAAATCTTCGTGCACAGTCCAATTAGAATCTTCAATAGCATACAGATACTGTATTTCACCCACTTCAAAATGTCTTGCATTAATGGGTAAAACGCCTTCCAAAACACCTGATTTCCCTAAACAATCTGCAACTTCAGTTGTAGAAACTCTATTTGTTTGTATATAGTCTAAAATTTTTTTCTTAATATTTATATTGTCATTCATAACTTTTCCACCTCTAATTTTTGTCCTTAATTAAACATACGGTCATCCGCGTTTTCCCACTTCTCAATTTAGGAATTTGTTGTACATATTCAAATTCCCAAACACTGTCCTCTCCGAACAATTTCTTACACTGAGTAGTAATAAATTCTTCATACGAATGATTTTCTGTATTTAATATCCATTTAAAATGTTGGTAATCTTTTTGTATTAACTGAAATTGCTTAATATCCATGAATGGCTCCAAAAAAGATATACCATTAAAATAGTGTACCATTCGCCCATCCGTTGTATATAACACATCTGCTTTTCTTCCGACAATTTCGTTTATATAAAGTTTTCCGTTGCTTCCTCTTTTTATAGAAACCAAATCGCCATTTTCATAACGGATTATAGGGAACGCTTTATTATAATAATCGGTAATTACTAATCGCCCAACTTCCCCTTCTTTAACCGGTTTATCTTCCTCCAATGACAATACTTCTAATCTAAAGTCTACTGTATTTGCCAGACACCCTTGTCCACTGCCGTCTTCAACAGCCAACACTCCGTTTTCTTCATTAGCATAAAATACATATACAGGACAATTAAAATAATTTGATATTATCTTCCTCGTATTTTCTTTTAAGGTTTCTGATACAGAAAAAATAGCTTTCATTTCTCCATCCCATTTAGGCGTGCCCTCTTTACAAACATATTGTGCTATCCTATCTAATAACGACGCCAAAGTCGTAAATGTTTTTACTTTTTCATTTTTAAATTCACACAACAACTCTTTTAAAGAATTATCATCAAAATATTTACAATCTTTATAAAAAACGTTGTCTTTTTCCATCCTTTCTTTTGATATATTCTTATCTGCCACAGTTTCACTGATAAAAACTGTTTTTGTATGAGAAGGCACCCCTACCTTATCTCGAAAAACCTTATTTCCTGCAATCCAACGACAATGTTTATATTTATCCATTATCATTTTGAATGGAGTACCTGTACTTCCAGAAGTAAACTTAATTTTGCTATCATCGCGCTCGCAGTACTCCTTTATAGCAATCTCATCCCAGTGCGCCTTCAAAATTTCTTTATCTACTATCGGAAAATCTTCTAATTTACGATATCCTTTATACTTTTTGTAAAAATCCGAAAAAGTTGTTGCGTAATTTAATATTTCATTTAATGCATGCTTTGATACTATTTCTGATACATCCGGATTATCCAGCATAAAACTCAATTCATCACAACAATTGACCAACCTTCCGTTATTATATTCTTGATCTTCTTTAACAAATGCTTCATATTTTACTAAACGTTCCTTATCCATTTCTCCTCCTTGCTGTAGGCATATTTATAAGTCTTTCTTATAAATATAGGATTCTATATTTTCCTTTTCTTTATGATAGCCTTTCTTTATATAAAAATTAATGGCGTTTAAATTACTTTTATTAACAGATAAAGTTATGGATTTCATATTATTATCTCTAGCAATTTTCTCCGCTTTGTTAAGAAGTTTACTCCCTATTCCACAATGTTTTCTATCCTCTTGCACCAAGATCATAGAAAGAAAAGCTTCTCTTGACTTTATATTATTCGCATATAAAGACAAGCACCCTACCGTTTTATCTTTTTCCCTTAAAACAATAAATATTGCTTTTTCTGAATATTTAACAGATAACTCTTTAATATATTCCGTTGTAATATTTTTGTTGAAGATAGATTCTTTTAAATCTAAAATTGTTTTTTCAATTTCTTCTTTGTTTTTTAAAAAAATAATAACATCTTCATTTTGAGAAAAAATATTCATATTATATCCTATTCACAAATTATCCTTACTTTTTGATGAATTTCTTCAATCAAAAAATCAAGCTCCTCTTTTGTTTCACAACACGCTATATAAAATCCCGCTCTTTCAGCATCCGAAGTCGCCTTTTTTAATATATCTCCTACAGAAAAATTGAATTTATATTCGACAATATTATCATAGTTTTTAAGCATATTTAATCCTGTTATTTCTTTAACAATGCCACAATCTTTTGGTATATCAAAAAACTTAAGTACTGCACATCTGTTTCTATATTTGTTCGTTGCCGGCATTACCAAATCGGGAATTTTTCCCAAATAGCAATTAATTAAATAGTCATAATTATCTACACCGGATAGATATGGAACTATATGAGATGATATTAAATTTCCTCCACCTCTCGCAGCAATTTCAATTAAATAATAATTCTTACCATCAAATTTATATTCTGCATGGGTCAATCCGAATTTCAAATTAGAATTATTAATAAATTCGTCATTTTGTTTTTTTAGCAAATCATAGTCAAATCTATTACTTTCCTGAATAAAATACAATTCACTTGCAATATTTTTATTATGAGAAAATGCTTTCTTTTCCGAAATTGCTAAAGAGTAATGTTTTAATGGTGTTTTTATACCATCAATTGTAAATTCTGTACCTTCAATAAATCTTTCTACCAATACTGCATCTTGAATTCTGCTGAATTTAATGGATTTCGAAAAAAAATTCTTTATATCCTTCTTTCTACTTATCGTAAATACGCCCCTACTGCTATTACTATCCAAAGGCTTCATTATAATTTTTGATTTAATTTGATCATAAAATTCTTCTGCTTCTTCTACATTTTTACATAGTCTATACTCAGGTGTTAATAGTCCGTGTTTAGAACAGAATTCTCGCATGGCAAATTTATTTGTATATAAAAAAGAACTCTCTTTATCAATAGTACTTAAAGACAATCTTTCCCCCAATTCAGCAATAATAGGCATTGCGATATCGCATTCATCCGAAATAACTGCTTTAATATTTTGACTTCTACAGTATTCTACTATATCATCTATAGCAAAAATATCCCTTTGCAAATACTCATCTGCAAACGAAAACGCCGGTGAATTATCAAAAGGATTGACAACTAAAGTTCTATATCCTTGTTCTTTACATTTTTTCACTAAAGGAATTTGCCATGCCGAACCGGGCAAAACCAAAATACTTTTTTCCATAACGCTATTATTACACCTACCTATTTAGTGTCTGCTCAACTTCAATGCTGTTTGTAATTTGTTCATAACAGATAATATCTATTATCTTTCCGAATCCTCTCATGCCGCATCCGGCAAATTCGCACTTTGAGAATACGAGATGTTCTGTGGTGTTTATGTGGCTTTAAGAATTAATGTACCAAAGTTTGCGCCATCTGTTTTGTGTTTCAATAGTCCTTTTTAATACATATAGTAATCCTTTTTATTTTATAAAAGAATTCGGACCACTCTTCGCAATAACATTATGTATATCTTTGGCAAGCATACCGTATTTCTCACTTAACACATCTCTCATTTCACCATAATAATCATAAAAGAAGAAGAAGGCTGCTAATCTGCAATATTCCAAGCGTGTTCTTAAAAGCAATAACAATTTTTCACATAGAATTTCTTCCCTTGTTTCTGCCTGATTATCAATCATCTGCTCTCCAAATGCTTTTTTAAAATATTCCGTACTCATACGTTCTATTTCTTTATACCAAATGTGGCTTTCTTCCGTATAATGCCTTATCAAATTATCTCTGTTTGCAGCACTTACATTCTGCCTGTTCTTATTATTTACCACACGAATTCTGGTTAACTTTTCTTCCAACATAATGATTTCATAATCTCTTACCATCTGCACCCATTCATAAAAATCCGGCAACTGTCTGAATCTGCCAAGATCCGGTGACCAACATTTAAAATATACATCTTTACGCATAACGGCTGATGCATGAGCCATACAATTCCCATGAAAGAAAAAATAATTCATCCATTCTTCCTTCGTTCTATTTGCAACATTAAAATGATTAATTTCCTCTAATACATTTCCTTCTTCATCAATACGATTGCACCATGTAAAACAAGCACCTGCCTTCGGATTGTTTTCCAACAGTTCGATCTGTTTCTCTAATTTCTGAGGTTCCCATGCATCATCCGAATTAATGATTGCTATATACTCGCCGGTAGCATCATAAGACAATGCATCCATTATGATTCCCATATCGTTTTGTTCAAACAAATGAATATAATCTATTTGTTCCTGATACTTCATAATCTTTTCAACCGTACCATCTGTCGATGCATCGTCTCCGACGATAAATTCAATGTTTTTATAAGTCTGATTTAAAACACTTTCTATACATTCTTCAATGAAGTTTTCATGATTGTAAGTAGGTAATAAAACGCTAACCTTAGGTTGTTTTTTTGGTACATATCCGGGCATATGTTTCTTTTCTTCCTCCAAAAGCTCTTCCAATGGTCCCATCACCGCTCTTACATTGTAAATGCAGTGCAGGAGTATTTCTTCTATCACTTCCAACGATATTTTGTTTGCTTTTACTTCATCATACAGCTCTTTTACTGCATCCTTTCGAATTCCGAATTCTATCTGACGCATTAGAAGTTTATACTCTACGTATTTCTCATACAATTCCTGCCATGTGGAATTTCTTTTAACAAAGCGTGCCACTGATTTCGCTTGTTTTTCTCTGAAGTGAATATTAAAAATAATTTTCAAAACTGCAAGAGTATTATCTTTTGAATACTCAGCACTTAACATTTCAACATATTGCCCGGCTTTATCAACATCTGTTTTTAACAAATCATTTACTTTATCCAGACACTCTTTCGGCAATTGCTTTTCACACTCTGACTCCATCCGCAATTTGCCATCATACTCAAAACCGTATTCTGCATATTCTTTACAAAAGATTTCTCTGTTCTTATCGTAATTGACAAGTTTTGAAAAACCACAGTCGTGTAAGCAACTATTTTCATCTTCATGCAATATAGCAACCTTGTAACCGTTTTTTATAAACTCAAAGCACTGCGATACATCATAGAAATCCCATCCGGTAAAAATATCTTCACGCCATTCCACATCATATTGTGTCATCAATATCATACCATCCAATGCCACAGCACCCATAAGTTCCTGCTCTGTCAGTTCTCCCTTCATACGAAAACCTTGCATAGGATTCAGTGCATATACTTGTCCGCTGGTCCAATGATCCCAATAACTTCCGTTTGGAACAATCTTATCCGTTCCCAAAACGCCCATAATACCAACTTCAGGATGCGCTTCAAAAGCTGCTATCACACGCTTAATAAAGTCCTTTCGCACAATTAACACGTCGTGATGAAGATAGATTTTGTACTTTGCATCAGAAACACGCATACCTTCGTTGTATCCGGAAGCCATACTCTTCGCATCGGTAATTTGCAACACGTCCGCATCAAAACCATCCGGCAGTTCCAACTCGGATAAATACAACACACATTCGTTATACCAACGCTCATTATTCGTACAAATTATGAAAGTAATCTTCATATCATTTGCCATATTTTTACCTCAATATTTCACCTGTCACAGGTTATTCATAAGACTTGTATCTGCCCGCTGACATATGTTAAAATATATACAATTTCACGTATATAATTATACACCCAAATACTATCGTAAACAAGAAAAGTGTTTAAAAATGTCGACATCCGGGAGAATTATTTTATGCAGATTATTATACTATCCAACATTACCAAATACCATTATCATATCAACATCCTTCAATCGTTGAAATCGATTCTTCCTTCCAATGATTGTGACATTTCCCATATCGATATTTCTGACAAATCCTCTTCCGAATTATCGATGCAGCTTTCTGCGCTTTCTATCGACTATATCATCACATTGGACCTTGCCGGTTTCGAACTTAAGACCCTTACCGGTGAGTGTTTATTGAATATGCTTCCCTGCACAATTCTCAACATTATATGGGGCGACAAACCTCAATACGAAGCATTTTTATCAAAGAAACTCAGTCTTTCCATGCTTTTTTATGATGCAACCGGCGATAATCATCACCTTAATGTTAAATATCCCTATCTGCGCTTTTATTACCCAACGTCTGACCCTATTAATCCCGCCCCCGAAAACAACAAACAGACCGTAATTACCTTACAGTCTGTTTTGGCGCACTTCAAAGAAGAAACCCTGCTTGCTTAAAGATTTCCTGAAGTTTATTTTCATATCCAAACAATTCTTTTACCTTTTTATAACCATTTCGCGCAATTGCCTCGCGTTCTTCGCTATGACTCAAATAGTACTCACACTTTGCCAGCGCATCTTCCATACTGTAGTACATAACAATATCTTCCCCATCCGTGAAATACTCCGCCAATTCCGGCTGATAATTAGATAAAAGAAATCCGCCGGAAGCCAGAATATCCAATGCACGCAAAGGAATTCCGGACTGAATACATTTCAGAGATATATTCATATTGATTTTGCTCAATTTAAAAACTTTCGGCATCTCATCAAAATATCCTGCCGAACCTTTCCACTTTACATTTTCACTTAAATCCCCTTTGTTTGCGGAATATAAATGTAATTTACAGCCGGAAGCAATCTCTTCTAACAGAATACTGCGTTCCAGATTCGTTACTTCCTTGGCCATATGCACACGAAGTGCATCTGTCTCTAAATGAAGCGGATTATTGGGTATTTTATCGTATGCCGCATTCATTCTTGCCGTTACTTCATCTGTCACCACATCATCAAACAAATAGCAGCCGTACAACTTTAACTGTGTCTCAATTAATGCACTGATATAACCACTGTCATACGCATCTGCAAACTCCAACAAATCCGGTAACACGGATTCATACAACTGTCCCACCATAGAAACGTCGCATGTGTATTTTTGTTTATCTTCTTCTGTTACTTGCAGTTCATCCAACCGTTTCGTATTTACCGCCAATGGCATATGATAAACATTCCGACAGCCTTTACGATTCCACTTTTTACATTCTTCCCTATCAAACAGAAAAACATAATTACACGGCAATCCGATTGTCTCTTCCAAATCCTTTTCCCGCAGAGGACTATCATAACTCCACGCAATATATTTTATGGACATATCGTTACAGATACGCGCAAGCACCGGAAAGAAATTCACACTGAATACCGCATCAAAAACACCCTCGCTTAATATTTCTTTGATACGTTTTTCAAAATATGGATCCTTCTGTATATCTTTTAACTTGTATAGTACATTTTCATAGGCAATACCCATTTCATCCAACGCCGACATAATGTCATTCTGGGTAAAAGCCCCCATATCATATAAAAGAATTTTCACGTTATTCTCCTGCTGCAATTTCTATAATCATCTCTATTCGATTCCGATAATTATGCTCTTCTCTTACCTTCCTGCAACCGTTTAGGGCTATCTCTTTTCTTTCCTTTTCACGACTCAGATAATACTCCACCTTCTCTTCCAAGTCGTAATAATCTTCATAAAAGACGTAATCTTCACCTGCCGTGAAATACTCATCATATTCCGCCTGATAATTGGATAAAAGAAATCCGCCGCTTCCCATAATATCCAAAGCGCGAAGCGGAATACCGCTTTTAATGCTTCGAAGTGTAATGTTTAAATTAATTTTACTGTTATGGAATATATAAGGCATGTCGTCATAATAATCTGTTTTACCGTGATTTACTACGCCCGGAATCGCTACATCCTTATCATATGTATACAAATCCACGCGATGATTCTTACCAAGCAACGTAAGTATTTCTTTACGTTCCAGCGCCGTCACCTGACGTGCCAGCACATAATCCGCATAAATGTCCTCCGGAGACAGAACCGTAGATGCATTAGGATCTGTGGGATATGCTTTCTGCATTTCTTCCACAATATCCGGCGATAACATTTCTTTTAAAATATATCTTCCGTACAACTTCTTTTGTGCATCAATAATTCCATCTAAATAGCCCTTCGCATAAGGACTTACATTACAGAACTTATCATATAATCTATGCTTAGGCTCTGAATACAAAGAGCCTACCATAGCAATGTCGTGATGATATTTGACATTGCCTTTTGGTAACTGCATTCTCTCCAAACGTTTCTCATTCACCGCCAAGGGCATATAATATACCGTCTGAATACCTGCCGAATGCAATTCATCATACAGCGCATAATCAAACAAAAACACGTAATTGCAGGAGTTAAGAATTGTATATGAATATACTGCGATATGCGGACTGTCATACACCCAAGACACATACTTGAGCCCTAAGTTCTGACAACATATGGACACTTCAGGGAAATAATTAAACGAAAATACGAAATCACAATCTTGATCCGCATGTGTCTGCTGTAAAAGTCTTTCTATCTCATCTGCTTTTATCTTAGTATCAGAAAAAGGAACACTGATTACTGTGTGTCCCATTTCTGATAAGATTTCTTTAATGTCTTCGTTACCGAAGCTTTTCCATTCCAAAAGATAGATGTTCATTAAAAATTATTCCTCATCCAGCGTATCTATATATGCAAGAAGTTTTTGCATTTCCTCTTCCGGTCCGTGATAACCTCTGCGAACAGATTCTCGTACTTTGTTTAAATATGTGCTCCAATCCTCATTTTGCCGCATATCCATAAATGCATTATATTCTTTCAAAAACAATTGTCTTTCATTATCATAGTTCGAAAGATTTACAGTTCCACAATCATGAATGTACCAATCTGCAGGTTGTCCGGGTACCACCACCTTATACCCTGCTTTTATAAACTCAAAACTTTGCGATACATCATAAAAATCCCACTTCCGAAACAAATCCTCTCTCCATGGAATATCATACTGCGTAGCAATTAATAGTCCATCTACAGCGTCCACCTCCATATATCCTTCATAAAAAGGGAAGAAGCGATGTACAATATCTTTTTCAATGTACTCTTCTAATTTATAGAACCCTCCATAGCGGACTCCTTGCCACATAGTCCCTCGTTTATTCATATAAGGTGTTCCCACAAGACCAATCAAGCCAATCTTACTGTCACTTTGAAAGATATCTAATATATCCTGAATAAAATTTCTATTTTTAAGAAATACATCTTGATGCATATATATTTTATATTTGGCATCTGATTGTTGCATTCCCTTATTATTGCCATTGGTCATGGAAGTGGCATCCTTTATTTCAATGATATCCATTTCAAATCCTTCCGGAATCACCAATTCACTCAAATAAAATCGACACTCATCCATATAAAACTCATCATTTGTACATATTATAAAACTAACTTTCTTATCATTCATTATACCATATCTCCCATTATACCTTTCCCAATGCCGTTTCTAATTCAGCAATAATCTCCAAGATGTCCTCACCGGGTTCCTTAATTAATTTCAACGTATTCAGTGCTTCTTGATAGTATTGTAATTCCAACAGATAATTTGCTTTATACATCAGCATATCTGCATCTTCCGGAAAATCAAATAATCCATAGGATATTATTTCAAGTCCGCGTGTCGGATTAATTTCCCACAAGTACTCACTTAACTTCAGATACATATTACGCTTCTCTGATAAATTTGCTTTAATATGCCATGCCATAAAAGCGCACGAAATATTCTCATCTAATAATTCCTGCAACCCGTTTCTACAGGATTCATAATTACAATCATTTTCCACTCTAAACAAAACAAACTTGGTGCGCAAATATCTTCTTTCTGCATCTTCAATGCTATGCACATTTGTAAATAAACCGTTATCATTTAATATATTAATCTCTTTCCAGAGATTAATCATTTCTTTGATAACTCCCAACTCTGTATTTTTCCTGATGGCAAGATCATAAGGCGACTGATAGTAATGATGATATAACGCGTCCAACTCTTCCTTTTTACCGCTTTGCAATGCAAGATTGGTTAGTTTAGTCAGTTCATTCTTCTGCGCTGTCAAGTACGCTTCCTTGCGTCCTTTTTCATTCTCATATACAATTTCCATTATTCTTTGAAATCTTGTATGTAAGGTATGGTATGCCAAAACTTTTCGCTGCCCGTTTCGGGCAATTGTCTTACGTTCTTCTTCATGAGCCAAATAATAATCTACTAACTGCAATAATTCCTCTTCATTATGGTATAATGCGATTTCTTTTCCGGGAATAAATAATTCCTCCAACTCCTTCTGATAATTACTCAACAAAAAACCACCGGCAGCCATCACTTCAAATATTCTATGGCAAGCTCCGGTTTCTATACAGTGCAACGTACTGTTAATATTAATCTTAGAATCACGATAGACACATGAAATTCCTGCATCAAACCTAATACCCTCACATATTTTTACTTTGTCGGAAATACCATCCGTGTTCTTATCAAAGGTATACAAACGTACATTATGTTTTTCTGCCAATACATTTAATGTATGAATTCTTTCTCGATGCGCAAGCATACGGCTCAATACTGCTGTCTCAAAATAAAACTCTTTTGTAATGTACGGATATCTTTCTTCTATGGGAGTTTCTTCAAGACCATCAAAGTATGACGCAGTGGCTTCAGACATACTTCCGTATATGCTTCTTTCATCACTCCAGTTCATAAAGTTTTGATCTATACATTCATATACTTCTTTACCAATATTCTCCGGAGCAAGCGCTACTACCGCTTCTGTTCCTTCCTCGAAATAAAGAGAACCCACAAATGAAGCATCACACAATTCACACGGCTGTTTCATCGTTAATTCTTTCTTTATTTTCTCGCCATGAATCGCCAAAGGCATAAAATAGATATTTTGAATACCTATATCTTTCATCCTCTTATACTGCATTTTATCAAACACAAAAATATAATTACAGGGATATAATGCATAATGTGTGTATAATTCCTTCTGTGGTGCATCAAACACCCATGCAATATAGGGAATATCCGCTTCCAAACATGCTCTCGAAATACTTTCCGAGAAATCATAACTGGTCACACAATCCACACCGAATTCATCAATCGCATGCAAAATATTCACGCTGTCCTTTTGATGAAATCCGGTTGCACAAGTTCCAAGATTTGCAGTATATACCGTATATCCCAATTCATCCAACACTCTCGGAATATCTAAAACGCGAATTTCCTTGGTAATAATATGTAACACTTTTATTCCCTTTTTCTTCATTGCACTATACGCTCCTGTACCATAATCGAATTACTGTTTTGTATATGTAAAAAATAATTTATTTATGAAAAGAAAAGAGAGTCGGTAAAACCGACTCTCTTGATAGTTTCAGCGAACTCTTTACTGTAATAAGGAAAGCACTCCCTGATTAGCCTGATTAGCCTGAGCCAACATAGCGGTTCCTGCCTGGGTAAGGATGTTATTGTTGGAGAACTTAACCATTTCTTTAGCCATATCTGTATCACGGATAGAAGCTTCAGCTGATGTAGTGTTTTCAACTACGTTGTCAAGGTTATTGATGGTATGCTCTAATCTGTTCTGAACTGCACCAAGGTCTGAACGGAACTGAGAAACTTTCTGAATAGCTGCATCAATAGTTCCGATTGCACTTGAAGCACCAGCTTCATTAGATACATTAACTGAACCGAGTGAAAGACCTGTCTTATCCATCTTAGAAAGATTCAATGTGATTGTGTGTCCTGATTCAGAACCAACCTGTAAACTAATACTTCCATCAGCATCAAGAAGACCCTTCTTGTTGAACTTAGTATGAAGAGCAGTTCTGTCGATTTCAGAAATCAACTGATCAACTTCCTTCTGGATATATCCACGATCTTCTGACTGTAATGTACCATTAGCTGCCTTAACTGCCAATTCGTTCATACGCTGTAACATGTCGTGAACTTCGTTCAACGCACCTTCAGCTGTCTGTACACAAGAGATACCATCCTGTGCATTTGCAGAAGCCTGTGTAAGACCTCTGATCTGACGTCTCATTTTTTCAGAGATTGAAAGACCAGCTGCATCATCTGCTGCACGGTTAATCTTGTAACCTGAAGATAATTTCTCTGTAGATTTGGACTGTGTTGCTGAGTTAACGCCTAACATTCTGTTAGAGTTCATTGCTCTTAAGTTGTGCTGTACTATCATTGCCATAATGTTACCTCCTTGTTTTGACCCGGCCGCATCCTTGCGACTCGGTTGGTTAAATTAATAGTTTCTTGTAACTTCGACGCCTCCCAGGCTGGCATTTCAGTTACCATGGAGTGATATCAGTTTCTGTATCTCTCCCTTGATGTTATATATATCGGAGCCTTTAGAAAAAACTTTATACCTTTTTTGAAAAAATTTTAATTTTTTTCAACTTTTTTTCTAAACTCCGTAACACCCGTTAAAATATGCATTTTTTATAATTTTTTACTTCTTTTCATTCATAAAAATCACATCTGATTTATATATCGGTTTATTCTTTATAATTCTTAACCCTCTTCACCTTTCATCGGCACAATTCCTTCTTCAATCATCGCCAACATATGAGGAACCACTTCCGGATCAAACTGTGTACCGCTGCACTGTTTTAATTCATCTATGATAACATCTTCAGACAACGCCTTGCGGTAACAACGGTCACTGGCCATGGCATCATAGGAATCCGCCACACCGATAATACGTGCCACTCTCGGAATCTCTTCTTTGGACAGCCCCATGCAATATCCCTTGCCGTCGCATCTCTCATGATGATATTTTGCTCCGTCAGCAATACCGTTTAAGGCCGTAAAATCTTTTAGAATCTCGCCGCCTACATTTACGTGATTACGGATAATATCCATCTCTTCTTCCGTAAGTTTGCCGGGTTTGTTGAGGATACTGTCCGGAACACCGATTTTACCGATATCATGCATGAGTGCAATATAATAAATACGTTCCTGTTCATCCTTATTCATGCCCATACGCTTAGCTAATTCACGGGAATATGCCGCCACACGGGCAGAATGACCGTTCGTATACTTATCTTTGGCATCAATGGTCTTGGCAAAAGTTCTGAACGACTGGTTCAAAATCGCCTTATATTCCTGCTGTCTGCGTCGAATGCGTCGCACTCTGGCATTTACAATCAACAATACCATCAACGCCACCAATGCCGCTCCGCCCAGGCCGATTGCCACCCAGAACAACGGCTTTTCATATAATTGACGTTCCTTGTTTAAATGAAGTACATATTCCTGTTTATGCTCCTCATCACCCAGTTTATATACCCACACGCGGAAGGTATACTCCCCGCCGGGAAGATTGGTATAACTCACGCTTCCTCTTTTATCATCCAAAACCACCGGATGCTTATCAAAACCGTCCAGACAATATGCCACACGCATCTCAAGTGTATCCGCAAACGACAGTGCCGCAAAATCAATGGTAATACGCTGTGCATTACCTTCCATTTCAATTGCGGAAGGATGCTCATAGGTCTGTCCGTCCACATTTACACTTTCAATAATTACTTTCGGCAAATCATTATTCACGGTTTCAAATCCAAATATACTGATACCGCTTCTGGTGGGCATATACAAACTTCCGTCCTGCGCCACATAATTCCACGTATTAGCATTCAAAGAGCCGGTCAGACCATGATTAAAATCATGGCGAACCACTTCCGTCTCTTCACCACTCAAGAGACATTCTTTATCAAGTTCCAGAATTCCGTTATTCTGCAGTAACCACAGTTTGCCGTCCCGTTCATAAAATTCAAACACACTGCCGGCATCTTTTCTAAAATTGGTTACCTGCCAGAAACTTTTATCACTTTGCCAGTAATAAAGACTGCTGCCCGCGCTGATAAACCAACCGTCATTTGCTTCGTCCCGAAGCATTCTCAGCACAACACCTTCGCCCAGTCCCTGTTCAAATCCGTAGTGTTCCACTTCACCGTCCTGAATGACGTAAATACCATTACCGTCACTACCTGCAACGATTTCACCCTGTTCGCCTTCATATATACACAGAATGGTAGGATTCTCCAAACCGTCTTTATGCGTATAACTTTCAACCACTTCACCATTTCGAATGACATCAATACCGTTTTGTGTTCCGGCAACAATCCTTCCGTCAGAAAATTCCGTAACCACGCGACCCTTTTCTCCGCTTAATCCATCTTCCGTCTTAAACTCTGTGATGCTGCCGTCTGCCGAATTATAGCAAACCAGAGGAAATTCCGAATAACTTGCAATCCATACATTTCCTTTGCTGTCTGCCTGAATACAACGAATGCGGACATCCTTATATTTTTCTAACAGTTCATTCTCAACCTGATTCCAATTATCATCACACAGAATCAGTCCGGTATCACTTCCCATGTACCACAAGCCCTGCTGATATGCCACGGTGTTTACCACGACGTCTCTGAGGCCTGCAACCGCATTCGGACTGGAAATACACCCTTGCGAATATTTTACAATTCCATAAGCAGATGATGCCAGCCAGATATCATTTTCATAATCGGTTACCGCCGCGTTTACGGAAACCGCATTCTCTTCTTCGCCAAATTCCGTCAATCTGCCGTCTTTGGAAACCATCGCCAGACCGTTATTACCACTCACCAATATATCTCCGTGTTCACACACGTTGACTGCATTATGTACCGACACACCGCCGGTACTGTAATATTTTATATTAAAACCATCCTTGTTTAAGGCTTCCGAATCAAAGGCAATAAAAGCCACACGATTACCGGAACTTCCGATTATAATATTACCTTCTGCATCAGAATCAATACTGTAAACATCTTCCCGGTTAAAAAATACGTCCGATTCCAAAACAACAGGCTGTGCATCATCTTTTATCACAACACACTTACCGTCATTGGCAGCACCCCAAACTCTTCCGTAGGCATCAATCGCAACGGAATAAACCGTATTCCCCTGCAACGCCTGTGCCTCATAAGGAACAATGACCCCGTCACTAATTTTAGCCAGACCCGAATTAGAGGCTACATATATGGTTCCATCCGGTCCTTCTTTAAAATCACGGATACACAGAAACGTTCTGTCCTCCGGCACCGGAATCTTGGTAAAAACATCTCCCTCCATTACAATAACACCGGCATCATTGGTTCCAATCCATAAACGTCCCTTGGAATCTTCATACAAGGCGCGAATGGAACTGGAGCTAATCTTACGCTCTACACTGTAATTACGAAATTCCGTACCGTCATATCGAATCAAACCGCCGTAACTTCCAATCCATATATATCCGTCTTCCGTCTGCAGAACGGCATTGGCTTCTCCCGTAGGCAAACCATTTCTCTCATTGTACAAAGTAACAACATAAGGAGCACCCTTGCCATGCGCATAAACACCCAAAGCCGGTATCAGACAAAGCACAAGCACCAACCCGAATATAACAAGTCCCCTAACTATTTCTTTTTTTACATTCTTACTTCTTTTTTCCTTCATAAAAATATCCTTTTTTCTAAAAATCCCGACATTCCATACAAATTTTAAGAAACTTACATATATAATTATGTTATCAAAGATTTCCTTTCCTTTGCAAGCCTTTTATAAAAGAAATACATAAAAGAAAAGCACTCCCAAACCAATCGATTTGGGAGCACTTTGACAACACTATATTTGCTTAAAATAACTTATTCAATGCCTCTGTAGAAACCACATTCATCGCTTCCTTATTTGCTTCCTGAATCTGTACATATACTTCTTTACGATATACGGGAACTTCCTTCGGAGCAGAGATGCCCAGTTTTACCTGATCGCCCTTAATTTCCAATACAGTGATTTCCACGTTATTGTTAATAACGATTGCTTCATTTTTCTTTCTGGATAACGCTAACATCTTACTCCCCCTCCTTTTTCATCTTCTGAAGGATGTCATAGATAGGGAACTTAATCTCATAACCATCCACGATAACCTGACACGCTTTTCTTGTAGCCACATTGATTACAAATGGAGCCATAAGATTCACTGTCATCTTAGTTAAATCAGAAGGTACTGTGATGGTTACAAGCACCAACAATTCATCGGGTACAATTTCACCGATTGTACTTAACAGTTCATCATCTGCTTCCGGATTATAATCAGATTTTACACGTAAGGGATCGATAACAGGCATTGCAAAATTCGGCTCCTGTACAGACTGTAACCAGTGAATTCCGCCGTCTTTACCATCTTCCGCATCGTGAATCAACGCAAAATCCTGCAAATCAGGAAATCCAACGATTCCTCCCGGAAAATGAATCATCTTGTTATCATCAATTGTTACTTCCCCAAATAATCTAGTATTCATTACCATACCAATACCACCTTCCCTTTTTTATAAATAATTCATAAGTGTCGTCTGTAAAAGTTTACCCGTTGCTGCCAAAGAAGCATTATAGGTAAGTTCCGCACTGCTTAACTGCACTGCCAAATCAGCAATATCCGCATCTTCATTCTCTGAAGTCAATGTCTCAAAAGCAGTCTGCTGATTGCCGAGACGGTTCTCAATCAAAGTAAGTCTCAAAGAACGGTTACCGATGGTTGTATATGCCATATTTACCTTATCCAGATAACCCTGCATTTCGGTAATACCGCTTTCAAAGTTTTTCTGCACCTTATCTTCCATATAGGTTTGAGCCTTCTTTGCTGCATTCAACTTTGCTTCTACTTCATCCTGATTGTAAGCGTCGTTTCCTACCATACCTTCCAGTTTCGCCACAACTGCATCGATTTTTTCCAAACGGTCTAACATATCCAATGCCTCATCCACCGCTCTGCCGATTCCGTGAAGATATACTTCATCCGCTGTGGTATTTACCTGTAACTGCTGGTTAAAACCTACATCATATTCGATAACCTGTTTCTTGGTATTTCCGACTTTGGTAAGATATTCTGCATTGTAATCGATACCTTCGGATGAGCATGCGAAGTAATGTTCCGGTCTCAAATCATTATCCGCCCATTCGCTCTTCTGATAGGTCACCTTAATTTCCTGTGCAGGATCTAACGCCTGCAATCTCTTATATGCATTATCACCCAATAACAATTCTCCGGTTTCCGGCACAAAATAAATGGCATTGGGTTGCTTTGTAATCTGTGTATACGGATTGGTATTTCCGTTTGCAGACATTACAGTTACGTTTCCGAGCGAACGATAAATTGTTTTCCCTTCCAAATCATAACCTGCCGCCTGCTGAATCGTAGGCACCATACCCTTATCCAAATTCTCATATGCAAGGCGGATTCTGTGCACTTCATAGCGGTCTACCTGCTGTTCGGTTGTCATATTTCCGTTTGCATAATTGGTTTCATTTAAGGTTGTCAATTTACCCATATCCACATAGGTCTGTGTATCAATATCCTGATTGGTAATCTGCTCATTGATTACATATTCCTGTGTCGTATCTTCCGTAAAAGACAACTTCGTATCGGTTCGGTATCCGGTAAAAATAGTTCTTCCCGCAAAATCCGCATCACCGGTAGCATATACCTCATCACGGAGTTGCTTTAAACTCTCAAGGATAATGGCACGGTCCGAAGTCTGCAGATTACTTTTGGAACCCCTCTGGAATTCCGTAATCATTCCGGTCACAACATCAACGGTTGACTGCACTGCAGATTCCGTTAATTCAATCCACTGCTCCGCGTCCGGAATATTCTTTTCGTTATACTGGCTTACCTGGCTCAGATTACTTCTCAAGCGTAAGGAACGGATTGCCACAACCGGATCATCAGAAGGCTTTGTAACCTTCTTTTTGGTTGTAATCTGGGTATTTAACTTATCCTGCAGAATTTTATTCTGGTTAATGTTATACAGGGTGTTATTCTGCATAATTTTATTTGTAATTCTCATAACGCCCCTCCTGTCTGCTTTTACTTATTCTTTGATACATTCCGCTTCTATCATTATGATAAAAACGATATTATAAAATTCATTTAATACTCTTTCTATACACCGGTTTCAAGGATCAAACGGTCGTAAATCTCAGTCAAAACCTGAATCATTTTAGAAGAAAGATTATACGCGTTCTGGTATTTTACGAGGTTTACTGCTTCTTCGTCGTTATCAACACCGGATATGGAAGTTCTCTGATTATCCACCTTCGTCGCCATAACCTGTGCATTATCATAAAATGTCTGTGCACGTTCTGCGTTCAGAGCCACATCGCCTAGAATCCATTCCAGAAGTTCTTCTGCAGTGCCGCCTCGGAAGGTCATTACATCCGCATCCGATTTCATCTCATACAACTCTTCCAGCAAATCATATTTATCCTGACCCGCTGCCGCATCAGTACGGGTTGCCAAGCGGTCCGCATTCTCCAAAATATCTTCGTTGATGCCAAAATTTGCAGCCGTCAACATTCGATAGCAGTCGCTGGATGAAGTAATTTCACCATTCACGCCGCCTTCGTGTCGGAAAGACAACTGTCTGTCCACTGCCAAATTACCGGTAAAAAGATTTCTTCCCGGATCGCCATATGCATCACTGCTTCCGTCCTGTGTAATAATGTTGTTAAATGCCTTGGCAAACAATCTTACCCATTCATTCAACTGCTCGTTATAATAAGGAATTCCCTTATATTCTACCGGCTGATTTACGGATGCCTCACGATGCAATTTGGAATACGGCACTTCCGATGTATTGTCTTCTTTGTTAATTCTGAAAGTATAAGTACCTAAATCCTCGTTGTAGGTCCATGAACTGTAATGATACAGTGTATTACCGATATTAATGGTTCCCGAATCCGGCAATGTACATTTGGTCATATCCAAAAGATAATCATCCGTTACTTTGATGGTTGCCAGTGCATTACCGTCAGCATCTTTCTTCAATGCGGTAAATTCACCGTTAAAATATTCGCCGTTATTACCGTCTCTCATCTGCAGAAGACCTGCAAGTTCACCACCCATGGATGCATTATACATTCCAAAAGGTGCCCCGTTGCTCCAATATAAATCGTACATACCGGGAACATCCGACTGATATGCCTTATTGTCGGTTTCTCTTGCTCTGCACTCAAGACCGTTATGTTCGCTTCCGTCTACCAGCACCTGTCCTGCTGCAATGGTAACAATGCATCTGTGTGCACCGGTAAAACGTTCCGGATTATAAGTATCATAAATCGGTGTTTCAACCACTTCCACATCTACAATTGCGGATAACTGGTCAATCAAAACCGTTCTCTGGTCGCGTAACTCATTGGCTGTTACACCGGTCAATTCGATTACATTAATCTGCTTATTCAAAGATGCGATTTCTTCTGCCAAAGAATTCAATTCATCGGTTTTTACCTTAATTTCGGAATTGATATCTTCCTGCACCTTTGTCAGATTGGATGCCATTTCATTGAAATAAGTTGTCAGGTTGTTTGCATAACCCACAAACTGATTCTTAACCACGCTGTCGCCGGAACTCTTCATCAATTCCTGCATGGAGTTAAACATCTCATCAAAAATAGTCTTGAAACCTTTTACGGTATCATCATCGATAAAATACTGTTCAATCTGGTTTGTATAGTAACGTTTTTTGTCATACTCACCCTTAATCTGATTGTTTCCCCAGTATTTCACATCATAAAATTCATCGCGAAGTCTGTCGATGGACTGTACGTCAACACCGGAGCCGGAGCAACCAAATGTTGTATACGTTCTTAAAGCATTTGCCGCCGTCTGGGTTACTACCTGCTTACTGTAGCCCTTGGTTTCGATGTTGGAAATATTATTTGAAGTAGTATTCAGAGCCGCATTGGATGCCAGCAATCCTGTATACGCAATATTCAAACCATAAAATTGTGATGCCATGCCGCTCCCTCCTTACTTAATTACTTTTGATCCTTCTTTTAACCCAATGCCGTAAGCAGATGTTCCAGCATCTCGCTTACTACGTTAATATAACGGCTGGATGCGTTATATGCGTTCTGGAAACGAATCATATTAGATAATTCTTCGTCTGTAGATACGCCGATAATCTGCTGTCTTGCACTCTCCGTAGAATCCACGGTAATCTGCTCATTATCACGAATACTCTTAAAAACAGCACCATCATTTGCCACGTGGGCAACAATGGAAGAATAAAAATTCGCAATATTCATTCCGTTGGTTGTCTCGGGATTCAATGTATATTCTGCCTTTTCAAAGGCTTCTTTTAACAATTCTGCAGTTTCGTAATCAATGCTGTCATCCGGTCTCTTAAAACCGAGTTTACCGGGCGTCTGCATTAATTCCTGATTAATAATTAAATTCGCTGTTGTAAAAATGGTTTCATCATCCGTAATATCTTCCGGTTCCCCGGGATCTGCCGTACTTCTCTGAAAAATCTGAAGTGCGTTGCCCTTGCCGTCCGACATATACACACCGTCACCTTTTTGGAAAGCCTGCTCTAAAGCTCCGTTGATTGCCGTTACGGTTGCGTGTACCAATTTATCAAACTCAGCCTGAGCTGTCATTACAACGGAATTGGATATCTTTGCATAATTTTCTTTGTCCGTCGTGATGATTTCACCATTCTCATCGTAGATATTTTCCATATCTGTAAAATTAGCTCTGTGGTCACCTCTGGTAATTACCAGCGCTTTTAATTCGCCGATATCGGTATCCAGAACCGGTGATAATTCCTGTGATAAATCAAATACCAATGTACCTTCTGTTTCGTAAATGGTATCGCCCGCTTCGTTTATTTTAAACTTAGCGTCGTCTTTCCAGAAAACCTCATAAAAGGTTGTGGTCTCATCTATCTGTAAACCGATTTCATTGACTTTATCCGGGGTTACAAACATGTGTCCTTCAATTTTAACGAGGACATTCCCCATTGCGTCATCAAAATAATCTATATTCGCCATGCTGCTCAATTCATCCAGCAACTGGTTTCTTGCATCTTTTAAATCGTTGGCTTTTTCAATGCCTGCGGTTTCGATTTTACGAATCTGGTCATTTAAATCTTTAATCTTCTCACCGTATTCGTTAATCTTCTCTACCATATCCTTAATATCACGGTTTAAGTTGTCCTGATAATCACACAAGCCCTGATATACAGACTGCGCATCCGTCATAAAAGTATAGGCTCTCTGCATCAAAAGACCCTGTGTTACGGAACTGCCGGGATCCTTGGCAAGTTCCTGCACCGCCGTCCAAATTTCAGAAATAGAATCCTGGAAAGATGCACCATCCAATTCACCTAAAAGTGTTTCCACCTCTTCGGTTGCATTATAAAAAGTAGAATACATTCCTAAACGTCCGCTTTCTTCACGATACGTCTGATCTAAGAACACATCTCTTACCTGTCTGATTTGGGAATATTCTACGCCGAGACCCAATTGCTTGTTTGCAATGGATGTAGCGTCGATAGATATGGTGTTGTATTGACGGTCACCAAGCATTGTCTGCTGTCTGACATATCCTACGGTGTCAGCATTGGTAATGTTGTGACCTGTTGTATTAAGAGCATTCTGACTGGTCTGCAGTCCGGATGTTCCTACATATAAGCTACCCATTAACGGCATAACCTACCGCCTCCATTTCAACAAGAATTACTGTTTCGTATCAAAGCGTCCCGCGAAACTACCCATTGTACTTCCGGTGTTGTATGCACCTCTGTTGTAATTGGCGGTCTCCGGCGCTTTACGCATTGACTGTATCAGGTTCATATCAAATGCTATCATTTCCAGCGAGTTCTCAAGCAATTCTTTGTTTTGCTCGTTCACTTTCTTCATTCGCAAAGCTACGCCTCGCAACTTATCATGCATATCCGTCAGGGCCTTATGCTCTTCCGGTCTCTGTGACAGCATTTGTGCCAAATCATTTAATTTCAGTGTTTCAACATCCTTGTTGATGACGTTGGCGATATCCTTCATCACTTCGACTCTTTCTGCTTCGTAGTGATTTACGATGCCAACAACGCGCTGCTCTTCATCCGTGATTTGCTGCAGTTTTTCAAGGTTTCCTTCTACTATAATTGTAGTCTTGCGACAAGACAGTTCTAAAAGTTTCTCATACTCTTCATATTGTTTGTTCAATACGCTGATTAGATTCTCAACTAAACTTGCCACGCGGATACCTCATTTCTTTTTATAAAAGTTCGTTTGCGAACTTTATGCGCGCGAGCGATGTTGCAAAGCAACAACTTTCCTTATCGCGAGCTGTGCATATGTGTTATTTGATTTACAGAATGTAAATCAAAAGGTGCTTGCCTTTGCAATAGGCAAACACCTCGCTTAATTTAACCATATGAAAATTAAGCGAGTGTCTGACTATACTTTTCCAATAATTTATCGGCAAAAGACTCGCTACTTACTTCGTAGGTTCCGCCCTGAATTGCTGCCTTAATATCTGCAATTCTGTCCTCTCTGATATCAGAAATATTTGCCAATGCCGATTTCGCCGTCTGGATATCCTTTCCTAACGTCGAAATCTGGAGTTTATCGGAGAAGCTGGTCTGTGTGGACTTCTGGGTCCGTGTTGTTTTCTGCGTGTTGTACATCTGCTGTACCTGGATGTATGATTGTATACGCATATCAGATTCCTCCCTCCTTGGAATATTCATCTGATATAAATATCGGAGTTTTTTGCTAATACTTTAGTTATTTTTTTAATTTTTATTTTATCACAACAATAAAAATCGCCCGGTGCATACAAAACACACCGGACAATCTTTCTTTTTTATAAATGTGACATATAAAGTTCTGCCGTCTTCCAACATACATCTATCATTGCCATACCTGCAGATAAAAACAACATAATAATCATGATGAAAACAGAACCTTTATCGTAAATCAACTTTCCTTTAAAGCAACTGTATACCAATATTTCCACGCCAAGTGCAATTAAGATAAGCGGCCACAGGGCAAATACTGCCTGATATTTCATAACCTCAAAAACTGAACACAGGAGGAACATAACGCCGAAAGCCACCATACATATTCCCACCGTAATCGTTCCCACACGTCGCGGTTTTGCTTCCGTTTTCATTATCTTATCAGAATTTATATGTTTTTCCTCCGTTTCCTGCTCTGCAATAAATACTTCGCTTTTATTCTCCATTTTTTACCTCCTTCTTCTTCCCGATAATCAGTCCGATTCCGATGGCAATAATCAGCAGAGAAATCACAATCTGGGGAATGTTATTGAATATAGGCCAAATCATATCCCAGTATTCATTAGGTATCAGATTAGCAACTACGCTTCTGAAATTATTCCATAACATCGTTGCACCGATGACAATCAGAATCACTGCTCCCCATTTACGTAATACCGGGCTGCTGACACGGGTTTTACTACCGTCTCCAAAACTGTCCCAGATAAAATCATCCTCCATTGTCTGCAGCATTTCTTCCGTGCAGGCCGCTAAATTTCTTGCATGGAAAAAGGAATAAAACCAAACCAGTACCGGCAGGAACAACAATACGCCGTTGATTTGCACAATATATGCAAATGCAATTCCGCCTAAGAATAGCAGCATCAGGCTCAGCCCGCATTTCATAAATCCCATATACATCTCTGCTGCTCCCGGCATAAATGACCATATAAAAGTAAAAAATCCGTTTTTCTTTCTCTTCATAAATTATAATCCTCCGTTTTCTCTTAAATAATCTGTTTCCTGCGATTCTGTAAAAATATCCTTTGCGCCAAATACTTTTTGAAGCAATCCGGCATCATTCAAAACTTCTTCTTTCGTGGGATAATCCTGTACTTTTGCATCTTCCCATTCCTGCTGTTCGGTAAGCATTTCTTCTCTCATATTTTCCGGTGATATATGGTTTTCAGGCAGATACGGCAACATAAAAACAAATGCAATCGCCGCCGCTGCGGCTATACCAACCCGGAAGCAATACGCCGCAAACTCCTTATTTTTATTTTTTACGTTTTGTGTATTTATCAATTTCCAAACACGCTCTTCCAATTCCGGAGGTGCCGGCACCAAATCCGCTTCTGCTTCCTGCATCAACTGCTCCAACTCCTCATCGGACAAATATTCATTTTGCAATATCATTCTTCCAGCATCTCCTTTCTGTAACTTATTTTTAACTTTTCTCTGGCGCGGTAAATTCGGGTTTGGACCGTATGAATACCAATTCCTGTCCGTTCCGAAATTTGTTTCGCCGTCATTCCGTCCACAAAATACATTTCCGCAGTTTCCTTATACGGTGTTGCAAGTTCGTCACAGCATCGCCTTAATTCCGTCATTATTTCATGGTTAGCTACCGTTTGAAATAATTTATCTTCTTGTCCATTGTTTAACAATGACATATCTTCTTCTGCCGTCGGAATCAAGCGTCTGGCCGTTGCTCTATGCCAGTCAACGCATTTATTACTTGCAATTCTGCTTAGCCACGCTTTCTCATTTTGGCCGTCAAACGTATCGCACCGCTTATACGCCGAAAGAAATGTTTCCTGCGTCAAATCTTCTGCCGCAAAATAATCTCCTGTCATTTTCAGGCATATGGAGAAAATCAGATTCCGATACCGCTCTATCAACTCTATGAAATTGTCTTTTGAATCGATACTCTCCACCTCCTGTCTAACTATATAAACGTAATTATTTTAAGAATGTATTCAGATATTTTAATTTTTCATAAAAAAATCCCTCTATTCGAATTACTCCGAACAGAGGGAAATTATTTTTATTATTTTATTTATGCACGTTTTCTCTTAATGAACACGTACACACCTGCTGCAACTGCAATCAATGCTGCAAAACCACCAAAGAGAATCAATGTATTGGCTTCTCCTGTTGCTGCTGAAGTAACAACAGTAGTTACACTGGTTGTTTCCGGAGTACTGGGTGCACTCGGAGTACTGGGTGTGCTCGGTGTACTGGGATCGCTGGGTGTACTCGGCTCACTGGGCGTGCTCGGTGTACTGGGATCACTGGGTGTACTGGGATCACTGGGTGTACTCGGGTCACTGGGTGTACTCGGATCGCTGGGTGTACTGGGATCACTCGGTGTATTAGGGTCACTCGGTGTACTGGGATCGCTAGGTGTGCTGGGCTCACTGGGATCGCTGGGTGTACTGGGTGTACTGGGATCGCTGGGTGTGCTCGGTGTACTGGGATCTCCGGGTGTGCCGGGTGTGCTGGGATCACTGGGATCTTCCGGTGTTACAGGTTCACTAGGAGTTTCGCTGGGATCTTCGCTAGGTTCTTCACTGGGAGTCTCGCTAGGTTCCTCGCTGGGAGTCTCGCTAGGTTCCTCGCTGGGAGTTTCACTAGGTTCCTCACTGGGAGTCTCGCTAGGTTCCTCGCTGGGAGTTTCACTAGGTTCTTCACTGGGAGTCTCGCTAGGTTCTTCGCTGGGAGTTTCACTAGGTTCCTCGCTGGGAGTTTCACTAGGTTCCTCGCTGGGAGTTTCACTAGGTTCCTCACTGGGATCTACACTAGGTTCCTCACTAGGTTCTTCCTCTTTTTCACCTTCTCCACCAGGATTGGGCTTCAAAGGAAGATTTTCCTTATCACCTGTAGGTTCATCTGAAGGATCATCCGAAGGTTCTTCTGAAGGTTCCTCTGAAGGTTCTTCTGAAGGTTCTTCCGAAGGCTCCTCTGAAGGTTCTTCCGAAGGCTCCTCTGAAGGTTCTTCCGAAGGCTCCTCTGAAGGTTCTTCCGAAGGCTCCTCTGAAGGTTCTTCTGAAGGCTCCTCGGGCACATCCTTAATTAATACATCAGTAGGAATATCCGGTGTCCATTCATTTGTAATCTTATCATAGTAGATGGTATCACCATCTTCTTCAAATTTTACCTTGAAAGGATCATCCTCGCCGTCTTCCTCAGTATAACCGCTTTCGTTTTCTACCTTACCAACGTAGTAATCTTTTTCCTTATCAAGATCTTTGGTGTCATCTTTATCAAAAATAACTTCGTAGATGCCTTTTTCTTCATCATAAGTAGCTTCTACTGTAGGAATTCCGGGAACAGGCGTTGTACATTCTTCATCTTCATAAATGGTGTACTTAACATCACTGCCGTCTCCGTCTTCCTGACCTTCTTCACCCTTCAACTGTACATTAATTTTAATCTCATCGTTGGGCTTCTCTAAAATATCTGTTAAGATTTCAGTTGTTCTTTCATCGTCTGTACCATCTGTTACTTCTCTGTATGATACACCACCATTTTCATCGATATATGCTTCGTATATCGTTTCGTTATCTGTATACTCATCATTTACATCAGTCTTCTTGAGGAAGTAATCTTCTTCTGTATCCAATTTCTTGGTAACATCTTCACTACTGATGATTAATTCATAAATCTTTTCTTCTTCATTCCACACTGCAGTTACAGGAGGAATTTCATCTACAGGATCTGTACATTCCTTATCGTGATACAAAGTATATGTTGTCTCACTGCTTGTACCGTCTTCTTCAGGCACAACATCCTGGCCTCTGAGTTCGAGTTTTAAACGGATTTCATCTTTTTCAATCTTCTCTGTTGCTACGTCACCGCTTTCATAAGAGAAAATAGGAACGATATCCAATCTGTGAGATTCCTGACCATCATGATGAATGGTATGTGCCATTACGTTACCGTTTAACGCACCCATAGTAACTTCTGCACCGGGTGCAAGAATATTACCAAATACAGTACCGGAGAAATTAACCTTACCGGTATAAACACGGTCCGGTTTACTACTATCAAACAAGTTGTATACAATACGGCAACTTCCGAACATAGCAGAAGTATGCTCTTCGTTATTATACATCTGTCCTTCTGTGTTGCTAACCTTCATATCGCCACAAGTCAAATCAACATCAGTCTGGCCCGCAAGGTCAATGTTGATAACAACATAACCTGTATTTGCTACGTTACTGTCAATTCCTTTGATCTGAATGTAGTTTGAAGTCGCCTCCCAATCAGCAAAAGGAATATTAATAAATACATTCTGGTCGCCACGTCCGTTCTGTGCTGCGTTAATATAACGATTGTTCTGATCACTTTTTAAATCAAAAGTTGCAACAGTATCGTTAGGCATCCAGGACCAGAAATTACTTAATAATTTCAACTGGTTTAATGTACCCTGAACATCTACCGCATCTACACCTGCTTTGTAATAGATACCATCATATACGGTATGTGCAGAAGTTGTTGCGGGATCTGAACCGGGCTTATTGGTAACAGTACCCTGAGCCACACCACTATCCTTATCATATGACATATCTGCACCAATGATAATGGGGTCATGAATGGTAATACCGGGAAGTATCGCAGAATCTCCAACATATGAGTATTCTACATACTGCTCCGGATAAGCAATCTTACCGTCACGCATACCGATTTCTTCCAAATCTGCCACTTCGGCCATAATGTTACCATGTGTATGGGCAGATGTTGTTACATTGTAACCAAACAAATGCACATGGGTTGCTGCACCAAAAACATCTTTTTCGTTAAAAGTGTATAAACCGGTTTCCTGGTTATACGTAGGGAAAATGATATCTCCTTCCGCAGCCTGCACATTCATTACGTTTAAATTTGCAGCCACCAAAATGCCTGCAACTCCAAGCGCAACCAATCTGCTGAGTTTCTTCATGCCAAACAATCTCTTTGTTCGCATA
>JAZNLG010000116.1:0-4625 GCA_045578965.1 Lachnospiraceae bacterium
AAAATTAAGAAAAAAAGTATCTCGCCGGTGTAATATTCGGGGAATTATATTGAAAGGAATTATAATATTCAATGTTAAAAAAGAATTTGAAAACAGTTATCATATGTCTGGTCTGCGGCATCATTGCTTTTATGACTACATATATGGGATTTCTGGGGTCCGTGGACCAAAGAGTGGAAGATATCCTTTATCATCATGCACAGAATGTAAACGGTAATATTAAAATTATTAAAATCGATGATAAAACCATGAATCAGATGGGAGATTTCTCTACCTGGGACAGAGATGTATATGCGGATTTGGTGGAAACACTTTGTGTATCTGATGATGTACGGCCTGCAGTTATCGGTTTTGATGTTTTATTCAGCAGCAATAAAGATGTTGAGGCTGACGCAAGGTTTGCGGAAGTATGTGCGAAGCATGGCAATGTCGTAACCGGTTTCAGTTATGTGTTTGCCAGCGAACTGGTAACGGATGAAGATGGAAATCTGGCGCTGAATAATATGTCGGTGCAGGAGAAGGTGGTTCCGTATGAAGCGCTTCGTGAAGTGACGGAGCAGGGTTTTGTAAATGCACTGATGGATGCCAAAGACAGCACGATTCGTAATGCGTTTGTATATTTTGATGAGGAAGATGGTATCAGGACATTGAGTTTTAATGCCGCCGTTTATGAGAAATATATGGAAAACGTGGGCAAAGTGCCTACGTATCCTACGGACGAGAACGGTATGATGTTCCGCTACTCCGGAGAACCGGGAGATTATGAAAGCGTATCATTAGTGGATGTTTTAAACGGTACCGTGCCGGCAGAAGCATTTGATGGGTGCATTGTTTTAATCGGAGCTTATGCGGCAGGTATGCTGGATGCTTATTTCGTACCGGTGGAACGTTCGGCACAGATGTACGGAGTTGAAATCCATGCGAATATTATCCAGGCATATATGGATGGTAAGGATTTGATTCAGATTCCGGTGTGGGCAGATGCACTTGTGTCAGCAATCATCGTTATGGTACTTGCTTTTATTTGTGAGAGGTTAAGTGTAATCAAAGTTGTGCTTGTGTGTATCGGTACGGCGGTGGTCAAGCTTTTAATCGGCGGTATTTTATTTGCTACCGGTTATACGGGTAACGTAATTATTGTTCCGGCATTAGCAATCATTATTGCGGTTTATTATATTGCAAGTCATTATTATAAAGCCAGCGCGGCAAAGAGAAGTATTGAAAGAGCCTTCAGTAAATATGTGGCACCTCAGGTTGTGGACGAAATCAATAAAGGTGGCGAATATGAGTTAAAACTCGGTGGCGAAAACCGTAATGTGGCAGTTTTGTTTGTGGATATCCGCGGATTCACACCATTGTCCGAAAGTCTGGAACCGGAGCAGGTGGTGGATATTTTAAACGGTTATCTGGCGCTGACGACGGAAAGCATTTTCCGCCATGGCGGCACGTTGGACAAGTTTATCGGTGATGCAACCATGGCTGTATTTAACGCACCGTTTGATACTGACGATTATATTTATAAAGCAGTTTTGACCGCATGGGATATTGTACAGGGCGGTAACCGGATTGAGAAGGAATATCTGGCAAGGTATGGTAAACACGTAGGTTTTGGTGTGGGTATTAACTGCGGTCCCGCAGTCGTGGGAAATATCGGCTGTGACTTCCGTATGGACTATACGGTAATCGGAGATACCGTAAATACGGCAGCACGTCTGGAGGCCAATGCACCCAGAGGAACCGTATACATCAGTGAGTACGTGTATGAGAAGGTTAAAAACCGCATTACCGTGGAAGAGGTAGGCGAGATACCATTAAAGGGTAAATCAAAAGGGGTATTTGTATATTCAATAACCGGGGTAAACGGCTATGTAAGCCCGGAAGAAGGGTAACATTTTTATGAGACAGGTATTAATCATTCCAAACAGAGAACATCTTGCGGAATGCATGGAATTGGCAAAAGAATATAATTTGGGGTTTGAATATAATGACTTTTTTATGCCGGATGTATTGGATGATATTCGACATACGGAAGAAATTATTGAGATGTATAAAAAGCAGAATTTGCCTGCGTACACTACGCTGCATGGTGCGTTTTTCGATGTAATTCCTTTTAGTATGGATGCAAAAATTCATCAGATTGCCGACTTGCGTATTGAACAAAGCATTCAGATTGCACGGAAATTGGGAGCTAAGGCGGTTATTTTCCATACCAATTACAATCCGTTCCTGAATTCAGACGATTATGTAAAAGGGTGGATTGAAACCAATGCGGCTTATTGGAGTGCGGTATTGGAGCGACATCCGGATATTAATATTTATCTGGAGAATATGTTTGATACAACGCCGGACATTATGGAGGCATTGTCGGAAAAATTATGTACTCACACAAATTATGGGGTTTGTCTTGATTACGCACATGCTTCCTTGACGAAAGTGGCGCCGGAAGTCTGGGCAAAACAATTGGGAAGATTTGTAAAACATGTTCATATAAATGACAATGATTTGGTCAGCGATCTTCACCTTGCGTGGGGAGACGGTCAGATTAACCGCAGTCACTTTTATGAGTGTTTTGATAAGTATTTAAAAGATGCCACTGTTTTAGTGGAAACAACACCTATGGAGAATAAAATCCGTTCCCTTGAAATGTTAAAAAAAGAAGGTTTTATTCCGTAGAAAAGTCCGGGAGGATTTGCTATGAATTATAAGAAAAAGAAAGACAGGAAAAATATCATATTAATCACTGTGGCAGCCTTGGCAATGGTAGTAACAACGGCTGTCTGGTTGTTATGTTTTACGGGAGATAACCAAGGGTATCGAACCATCAGTGTGGTGGATATTTCAGGTACCGTCAGTGTGGTAAAAGATGATATTGAGTACAGTGCATATCCCGGTATGGTGTTGCAGGAAGGTCATGAGATTGTTACTGCGGCTAATAGTTATGTGCGTCTTGTCCTGGATGATGATAAGTATGTCAAGTTAGAGCCCGGGAGTAAAATGGTTTTTGATACGTTAGGTTTATTGGGCAGTAATAAAACCAAGTTGAACCTGGAACGTGGTTCTATGACCAGTGAAATTGTAAAACCGTTGGAAAATGATGCAGAATATGTGGTAGTTGCGCCCAATGCGGTTCTTTCCGTGCGTGGTACTTTCTTCCGTGTGGATTTGGGTGTAGGTAAAGACGGTCAAATCAATGCGGATGTTATGACATATGGTGGTTCGGTAGCATCTCAGCGTATTATGCCTACCGGTGAAGTTGTGGAAGAAGAAGTGTTAATTGATGCAGGTTTTAAAACCAGTATCAATATGGATACAGAAGAAACTGTGTATGTAATGCAGGCTGTGGAAGGGGCGATAGATACCACCGGAGACGGCGTGGCAAATCTTTCTCCCATCGTGAAAACGGATATTCCGGATGATGATATGGTAGATATTTATTTTGCTTCCGAAAACGGACATGAATTATTTGTATCCGCGGAAGAAGTAAAAGAAGATATCGAAATGCGTGGTATTAATTTAGAAGAACAAACTTCTGTCTATGATAAGGCAGAGGTTATTCTTGCTGAACAAAAGAAGGATGCAAACAGTCAGTTGAGTATGACGGATGTATCCGTATTTGCGGATGACAATGTGCCTCTTGCACGCGTGGAAGAGATTGTAGAGGATGAAAGTGTTTCGGAAGGAACAAGTGCAAGTGAAACAGCATCAGAAACCGGTTCTGAGGGAAGTACGGCATCTAACGTCACGCAGGGAATGTTGACGGACGGAGCCGGCAAAGAAACCGTGAAAGAGCATGTGCACACAAGCGTTATGGGTGGTACGGAAGGTGTACACCGCCAATGTAGTGAATGTAAAGAAGTGTTAAGTACTGCACATAGTTTTAGTAAAAAAGAAACGTTGGCCGCAACTTGTGAAACTGCGGGTGAGAATACTTTTACCTGTCTGTGTGGTTACAGTTATACAGAAGAAATTGAAGCAACCGGTCATATTGCTGAAAACGGTGGTGTGGCAGGTATTCATACACAGTGTTCGATTTGTGATGCTGTTCTTGGAACAACGCATACTTATTCGGAAGAAATAACCGTGGCAGCAGGATGTTCGGAAGTTGGTGAAAAGAAATGCAGTTGTAGTTGTGGATATAGTTACACGGAAACCATCGCAGCAACCGGTCATAGCGGAGTGGCAGGCGATTCCTGTGCAACTGTTTGCGGTCATTGCGGTCGAACATTAAGTGTTGATCATAATTATCAGGGTACGGTAACAACGGCAGCAACCTGCAACAACACCGGTGTTATGACATATACGTGTCAGTGCGGCAGCAGTTATACGGAAGAAATTGCGGCGTTGGATCATGATTATGCAGAAGCATTTACGGTAGATACAGAGGCAACCTGTACAACAGCAGGAAGCCAGTCAAAGCATTGTTCAAGATGCGAATCTGTAGCAGAGGTAACAGAGATTCCGGCAACGGGACACAGTTACGGAGAATGGACCACAACCCTTGCGGCAACCTGTGAAGCAGCCGGCGAACAGTCACATACCTGTGGCGTGTGCGGTGCTGTGGAAACAGAGACACTGGATGTATTGGGTCATGATTATGCAGAAACGTTTACGGTAGATACAGAGGC
>JAZNLG010000117.1:0-8694 GCA_045578965.1 Lachnospiraceae bacterium
AATGATAGTTCGGAAACTTCCGAAGAATCAACGGAAACGAACAGCAATGAAGTGTCTTCCGAACCTGTAAGTGAAGATATTGATGCGTATGTTATTGTTGAAGTGGGTAGCGGAGACAGTTCTGATACGGTTAGCAGAAAATTAGAGGCTGCAGGCTTGGTGGAAGATGCAGGTATGTATGATGATTTTCTGTGTTCCAACGGATACGATAAAATTCTCCAACCCGGTGTTCATGAAATTCCAAGGACTGCGGACTGGGATATGATGGCGGAAATTTTAGCGGGACGTTAGGGCTTTATATGATTTTATACTCTGTCAAGAAAAAATACTTGACAGAGTTTTTTCTTTGTTGTATGATAGTCAAGGTTGTGGGACTGTAATGCCCAAATGCCGTTTATATACACGGTATGAGGGAATAAATACAGAAAGTTTTGTTGAACTTACAACTTGGGAGAACTATCATGGAAAAAATCGTGGAAAGAGGTATGTTATATGACTTTTATGGTGAACTTTTAACAGAACACCAGAAAGCAATTTACGAAGAAGCGGTTTTTAATGATATGTCATTAAGTGAAATTGCGGAGCAATATGAAATCAGCAGACAGGGCGTACATGATTTGCTGAAGCGTTGCGACAAGATTTTGAATGATTATGAGAATAAACTTCATTTGGTAGAGAAGTTTATGAAGATAAAGCAGAGTGCCGGTGAGATTCACAGGGTTCTGGATGAGATGGATGCCCTGGAAGATGTAGGGCAGATTAAGAGTAAGTGCGGTGAAATCCGTATTCGTTCCAATGAAATTTTAGAGGAGTTATAAAAGATGGCTTTTGAAAGCTTAACCGATAAACTTCAAAATGTCTTCAAAGGCTTGCGTAAAAAAGGTCGTCTTACCGAAGAGGACGTTAAGAAAGCCTTAAAAGAAGTAAAAATGGCACTTCTGGAAGCCGATGTTTCTTTCCGTGTTGTAAAACAGTTTATGAAGGCTGTGGAAGAACGTGCGGTTGGTGAAGAAGTTTTAAATGGTTTGAATCCCGGACAGATGGTAATCAAAATCGTAAACGAAGAAATGATTGCTTTAATGGGAAGTGAAACCACAGAAATTGCCTTACAACCGGGTAAAGCGGTAACCGTCATTATGATGTGCGGTCTGCAGGGTGCCGGTAAAACAACAACTACCGCGAAGATTGCCGGTAAGTTAAAATTAAAAGGCAAGAAGTCATTGCTTGTGGCTTGTGACGTATATCGTCCCGCAGCTATCAAGCAGTTGCAGTTAAATGCCGAGAATCAGGGAGTTGATTTCTTCTCTATGGGAGACGGACACAGCCCTGTTAATATAGCCAAAGCGGCCATTGAGCATGCCAATAAAAATGGTCACAACATTGTAATCCTGGATACGGCAGGACGTTTGCATGTCGACAGTGATATGATGGAAGAATTAAAAGCAATCAAGGCCAATGTGGACGTACATCAGACAATCTTGGTAGTAGATGCCATGACCGGTCAGGATGCCGTGAACGTAGCAAGTGAGTTCAATGAGCAGATTGGTGTGGATGGCGTTATTCTTTCCAAGATGGACGGTGATGCAAGAGGTGGTGCGGCGCTTTCCGTAAGAGCCGTAACCGGCAAACCGATTCTGTATGTCGGTATGGGTGAGAAACTTTCGGATTTGGAACAGTTTTATCCCGACCGAATGGCAAATCGAATTCTCGGAATGGGTGATGTGCTGACGCTGATTGAGAAAGCACAGGAAAATATTGATATTGATGAAGATAAAGAGAAAGAAATGATGTCCCGAATGAAGAAGGGCAAATTTGATTTCAACGATTATCTTGAGTCAATGAAGCAGATGAAAAAGATGGGTGGTCTTTCTGCAATCTTAGGAATGATGCCCGGTATGGGAATCTCTGCAGCGGATTTGGAAGGTCAGATTGATGAGAAGCAGATGGCAAGAATGGAAGCCATTGTTTTATCTATGACACCGCAGGAGCGAGCAAATCCGAAGATTTTAAATCCCAAGAGAAAACATCGTATCGCAAAGGGAGCAGGCGTGGATATTGCTGTGGTAAATCGTTTTATCAAGCAGTTTGAGCAGTCACAGAAGGTGATGAAACAACTTCCCGGTATGATGGGCGGACGTGGTAAAAGAGGAAGAATGCGTTTTCCTTTTTAACATAAATTGCAAAGTGTGTTTTTATAACACAATGTGCATTTAAAGAGTTCTAAGAACTCAATAAACAAATAATTTTATAGTTACACATTTGGAGGTAAAGAAAAATGGCAGTAAAAATCAGATTAAGAAGAATGGGATACAAGAGAAACCCTATTTACAGAATCGTTGTAGCAGATTCAAGATCACCCAGAGACGGTAAGTGCATCGATGAAATCGGCACATACAACCCCAACACAGATCCCAGTGAATTCAAGGTAAACGAAGAACTTGCAAAGAAGTGGCTTGCAAACGGTGCTCAGCCTACAGAAGTTGTTGCTAAGATTTTCAAACTTGCAGGTATTGAGAAATAAGAATTCTCATAACACTTTTGGAGGTGGATTATGAAAGAATTAGTAGAGGTAATTGCAAAAGCTCTCGTTGATAATCCCGATGAAGTTACTGTGGAAGAAAAGAAAGAAGGCAAGAATATTAAACTTGAACTTCATGTGGCACCTTCCGATATGGGTAAGGTAATCGGCAAACAGGGACGCATTGCTAAGGCAATTCGTTGCGTTGTGAAAGCAGCATCCACCAAGGATGATTTGAGAGTAGATGTAGATATTATTTAAGTAAAATGGCGGTATCCGAAAGGGTACCGCTTATTTATTGTAGAAAATGCCGAAATTCAAACGAAAACTTTTTTGGTACTTTCATATATTTACCACAGTCTGAGTTTATGATAGAATCATAAGGTGTGTACGACCCTGTTTTATCAAACTGTGTTATAGAGTACGGTTTGGAAGTATGTGCACTCAATATTGAAAAAACAAGATTATATCGTTAAATCATATATTTTAGTGATTTTGAAAAGAGGATGTGTATGAACATAACAAAAGTGAAAAAAATATGCCGGTCCGGTTTATGTGTGGCATTGTCTGCGTTAATTTTAGCAAGTCCGATGGTTGTAAATGCGCAACAGGATAAAATTTTACCCTCCGGTATTACCGTATCCGAAGCGGAGAAGGTATTGGAACAGATCATTTACAGTGAGTTTCATGAAAATATCATTCCGGTGACCGGTGGTTCTGTCCGTGTGTCAATGGGGCAAGAGTGTGTTTATACGGAAGATTTTGGACATGCTGACTTAGCAAACAGTCTTGAAGTTGATGAGAATACTGTTTTTGAATGGGGAACGGTTTCTTATATGATTGTATGGGTCAGTGTGTTGCAAATGGCAGAAGACGGACTTATTGATTTAAATGCTGATATTACCTCTTATTTGCCGGAAGGTGATTTAAAAGAGGAATTAAGTTCGAATGCAACGGTTACAATGAGCCATTTAATGAATTATTCTTCCGGGTATCATGACAGTTTTTCGGAGAAACTCTTACCGGAAGGCAGTGCTTATGCAACGCTGGAGGAGACGCTTACGACCAATATGCCGGAACAAATTTATGCACCGGGAAATGTGGTAGCGGGAAATGACTGGTCTACAGCCCTTGCCGCATACATTGTTGAGTATGTATCCGGTATGAGTTATGCGGAATATGTAAAAGAGAATATTTTCATCCCTCTTGGAATGGAACACACCGCACTTTTGCCGGATTTATCTGACAATGAATGGGTCTTGAATGCCCGTAAAGAAGTGAAGTCCTATCAAATGAACCGTGAACTTGTGAATAATTTTTATCACATTCCCTTATATCCGGCAGGTATGGTAACCGGAACGGCAGATGATTTGCATACTTTTGCCAATGCTTTATTGGTGCAGGATGAATCATCCAAGTTATTTGATAAAAAAGAAACCGCAGAGGCTTTATTTGACACAACTTGCTTTTATACAGGTTCCCAAGAAGCACGAATTGCAAATGGTATGTTTGTATATCGGTTTGGTATTCCCGTGTACGGAATTAACGGTGTATCCTCTACGCAGACCGCAATGGTGTATATGGATCCGGAGACTGAAACCTGTTTTACTTATATGACAAATGAGTATAATGAGACTGATTTAAGTAAGGTTGTCAGCGAAACGATTTTTGGTGCTTCGGAAATGATAAAAGAGAATGAAATCAGCGGACTCAGAGTCTATGAAGGTGTTTATGTGGCCGGTAACGTACCGATTGACGGCAAAGCCAAAGTGAATGCTTTTCTTTCGACTATGTTTTTTACTTTGAATGAAAACAATCAGTTGATTATGCCTATGTTGGGTAAAATGCCGATGTTTGATTTTGCGGATAGCAGCCATGTAATGCTTACGGACGGCAGTCAGGGAAATGCTTATGCATATCCGGACGGCACAACGGTGATTATGATGCCGGCAGTCGATTATGTATCTTATTCGGCCGCTGCGTATTGGTTGCAGGTGATCGCAATTGTTGCTATGATTGCAGGATATTTTTATTCATCATTGGTAGTAATTGTTGCTGTGTTTGGTTTTATTCTTCGTAAAATCAATAAAACTAAATTGGAAGAGAGTAAATTTAGAAAATACCATTATATTCAGTGTTTAAATGTTACATTGTTTTGTTTGATATTTGCGTTTATGGTATTAATGCTGATGTCCGGTGCACCTTTAAGTTCCATTAAGTCAACATCTATGATGTATTGGCTCGGAAGTGTTATGTCCCTTATTTATATGTTATTTTTCTGGACATCGGGCAAGAAGGAAAACGTATCCCGTAAATCAAGGATTTTATATTGGACAACAGCAGTATTCTCTGTGATTTTAGTAGTATTTGCGTTATTATTCGGTTTGATCTTTTAAGAGGATTTGTCCACAAATATAAGTAGCAAATCGGATGTTAATATTGACAGAAAGGAATGGCAGATGGAAGAATTTTTGCAGATTGGCGTGATATCATCTACGCATGGTATTAAGGGAGAGGTAAAAGTGTATCCCACCACGGATGATGTGAATCGATTTAAAAAACTGAAGGAAGTATATCTGGATACCGGTAAGGAGAAGTTAACATTACATCCGGAGTCCGTAAAATTCTTTAAACAGTTTGTTATTTTAAAGTTTAAAGAATTCGGTAATATAAACGAGGTAGAGCAGTATCGTAACAAAAGTCTCTTGGTCGACCGTAAAAATGCTGTAAAATTACGCAAGGATGAATATTTTATAGCAGATTTAATCGGTTTAAAAGTAATGACGGACGAAGATTCTCAATTAGGTGTTTTAAAGGATGTATTACAGACCGGAGCCAATGATGTTTATGTTGTAGAAACCGAAGGCGGCAAAGAAGTACTTTTACCGGCCATTAAGGAGTGTATTTTAAACGTGGATATGGAAGAGAAGACAGTTCTTGTGCACGTTATGGACGGATTGTTGGATTAGATTTGATTCCATAAAAGAGATGCCGGATGGTTTCATTTAATAAGAACGACGACAATAAGTACAAGTTTGAGGAAGATTAGAATGAAATTTCATATACTGACTTTGTTCCCGGAAATGATTGAGCAGGGATTGAATAACAGTATTATCAAAAGAGCCACTGAGGCCGGGCATATTTCCATAAATGCCGTAAATATTCGTGATTATACGTTGGATAAACATAATAAAGTGGATGATTATCCTTACGGAGGCGGCGCCGGAATGTTAATGCAGGCGCAGCCTGTTTATGATGCGTATAAAGCGCTGGTAAAATCTCATGAGGAGAGCGGTAAGCCTACACCAAGAGTGGTTTTTATGACCCCTCAGGGTAAAACTTTTCGACAGGAACTTGCGAGAGAACTGGCTACGGAAGAAGAATTGATTTTTCTCTGCGGACACTATGAGGGCATTGATGAGCGTGTTTTGGAAGAGATTGTTACTGATGAAATTTCCATCGGTGATTATGTATTGACCGGAGGCGAATTGCCGGCAATGGTAGTCATTGATACGGTGGCAAGGTTGATTCCGGGGGTATTAAATAATGAAGAATCGGCAAATGATGAGTCTTTTGCAGGTAATCTTTTAGAGTATCCCCAGTATACAAGACCGGAAGTATGGCATGAAAAAAGTGTGCCGGAAATACTCTTAAGCGGGCACCATGCCAATATTGCCAAGTGGCGTTTGGAGCAGTCTGTAGAGCGGACCAGGGTAAAAAGGCCTGATTTGTACGAAAAGTATATGGAGGAATTAGAGGCCTATTTAAGAGAACATCCGCCCAAAAAGAAACGCAGGAAAAAGAAAACTGCACCGGAAGAAAATAGTTTGGGAAATTTGGCAGAGCAATAAGTTGTGTAACCTTATAGAATCAAAGTGGATGGGATAAAAATGATAGCGGCAAAAGATTTGTGTAAGATCTTTGTACGAAATATTGCAAAGAAAAAGGGAATGAAAAAGAATAGTGCCACCAAGGAAGAATTTTATGCGGTGGACCATGTGAGTTTTGAAGCAAAACCCGGTGAAATATTAGGACTTTTAGGACCGAACGGTGCCGGAAAAACTACGGTTCTTCGTATGCTTGGTAATTTGATGACACCAACGGAAGGAGAAGTGTATCTTACGGATTTGGAAGGCAATGAGGTGACATCCGTCATTGATAAAAAGCAAAAAATTGGCTATTTATCCGGTAATACCAAGTTATACCAGCGCTTGAGCACAAGAGAAATGTTGCGGGTATTTGGTGATATTTACGGATTGGAAAAGGAAACCTGTGAAACTCGTATCAATGAAATCTTTCAGGTGTTGGATATGGAAAACTTCGGTGATAATCGAATTGAGAAGTTATCTACCGGTCAGACCCAGCGTGCAAATATTGCCAGATGTCTGATTCATAATCCGGAAGTGTATATTTTTGATGAGCCTACGCTTGGACTTGATATTATCAGTAGCGAAGCCATTGTTTCTTTTATGAAGAAGGAAAAAGAGAAGGGTAAAACAGTGTTGTACTCCACCCATTATATGGAGGAGGCACAGTATTTGTGCGATCGTATTGTGATGATGTATCAAGGTAAAGTAATTGCTACGGGAACACCCAAGGAATTGATGGAAAGCATAGGGACGGATAATTTACGTGATACATTCCGAAGCCTGATCAAAGAGGAGGAATCGGCAGATGAATAAACAGACCATTTTTTCTCTTTATAAAAAAGAAATGCTGGATATTTTCCGTGATAAAAAGACTATGATTATTATGGTTTTGGTGCCGTTGTTTTTGTATCCCTGTATGATGCTTGGAATGATGTTGATTATGAGCAATATTTCCAAGGAGAGTTTGGAAAAAACCTATCAGATTGGTATCGTAGAGTGCGAAGAGGCGGCGCAGATTGAGTCACTTTTGTTGGATGAAGAAGACGAATTTGAGTATTTCTTTGAAACCGTTAAATATGATAGTGTGCAAGCGTGCGAGCAGGCGTTAAATGATAAGATAATTGATGCGTTTATTACTGTAGATGAAACAGAAGACGGAAGATTACAGTATGAAATCGGATACTTTTCCTCTGTTCCGGATTCCATTTCCGCAAGTGGTTATGCGGAAGAAATTTTAGATGGATATAGGGAACGTTTACGTAATGAAATTATTGAGGAACAATTTGAAGATTTTGATAAGGTGTTAAATCCGATTGTGGTAGCAAATCGCAATATTGCTACCATTGAAGAATCAACCGGCTCTATATTCGGGTATATTATACCGTTTATGTTGATTACAAGTATTCTTATGGGTGCTGTATATCCGGCCATTGATGTGACGGCAGGAGAACGGGAAAGAGGAACCCTGGAAACCATGATGACCTTGCCGATTAAGAGCAGTGAAATGATGTTCAGCAAATTTATGGCAGTTTCAACCATTGCCGTAATGTCAGCGTTGCTAAACTTATTATCTATGTTTTTGGTTGGGCTGTATATGTTTGATTCCATGCAACTTGCCAATACGGCTTTTGGAGATATGAACATATTCCAGTTTGTACCTTCTGTAGTCGCTTTGTTGATTTGTATGCCGATTTTTGCCATGTTTGCTTCGGCGGTATGCTTAAGTATCTGTATTTTTGCCAAAAGTTTTAAGGAAGCAAATAATTACAGTACGCCGATTCTTTTGGTATTTATGTTTGCATCTATGGCAGGTATGCTTCCGAATTTGACACTGACTACCAAAACTGCATTGATTCCCATTGTCAATGTGGCTTTGTTTATCAAAGCGGTATTTGAGTTACAGTTTGACTGGGGTAATATTTTATTGGTATTTTTATCCAATGTTGTATACAGTATTGCAGCAGTGATGTTAATGTCCAAATTGTTCTCAAGTGAAGATGTGTTATTTGGCGAGGGATTTAGAGGCGTACAACTTCTTGAAAAGCGCTCGAATATGAAAGAAAAACAAATGCCGGGGCTGGGCGATACCATTCTGATGTTTGGGCTTCTCTTGTTGTTAATGATTTATTTGAGTTCTTCTCTGGTATTCCGACTGGGCATCTGGGGAACGGGACTGGTGCAAATGATTATACTGGCGGTACCTGTATTCTATGCATGGTATATGAAGGCTGACTTTAAAAAGTTATTCTCATTAAAAGTGCCCAAAATCAAGCATGTTATTGCCGGAATTTGTGTATGGTTCGGTAT
>JAZNLG010000118.1:0-2082 GCA_045578965.1 Lachnospiraceae bacterium
ATACGTGGCAGAGAAAGGGAAACCTATGATTCTTTCCACGGGAATGTCTGATTTGGATGAAATAAAAGAGGCGGCGGAGACCATTCTTGCGGCGGGAAATGAGCAGTTTGCATTTTTAAGATGTGCAAGCGCGTATCCTGCCATTTCGGATGAAATGAATCTGGCTACCATGGTGGATATGGGACGCCGATTTAATGTTCCGGTGGGATTGTCAGATCATTCTATGGGAAGTCTGGCAGCGGTTGCGGCGGTTTCCATGGGGGCGTCTATTATTGAGAAACATTTCTGCATCAGCAGGGAAATTGACAATCCGGATTCCTTTTTCTCAATGGAACCTGAAGAATTTGCGCAGATGGTGGAAGATATTCGGCAGGTAGAGAAAGCAAAGGGAATTGTGAAATATGGTGTGACAGAGCAGGAGAAATCCAATCATATTTTTCGGAAATCCATTTTTGTGACTGAGGATATTAAGGCCGGTGAGGAATTTTCGGAACACAATGTAAGAGTAATCCGGCCGGGATATGGTTTACATCCCAGGGAATACGAACATGTTTTAGGGAAAGTTGCATTACAGGATATAAAGCGTGGTATGCCGTTAGAGGCAAAGAATGTGGATTCTTATCTGGAACTTCGCCCTGCGACGGAAGAAGATTGTTTGCTTGTGTATGAATGGGCAAATGATGAAGAAACCAGAAGACAATCGTTTACAACGGATGCAATCCCCTTTGATACCCATCAAAAGTGGTACGAAGACTGTTTGAAGAGCGAGGACAGAAGTTTGTTTATTTGCTATCACGGAAATACACCTATCGGACAGTTTCGCACGGATAAAACCGGCGCGGGGGAAGTAACCATCAGTTACAGTATTGCCAACGGTTATCGCAAACGCGGATACGGGGCAGAGATGATTCGGGAAGGCGAACGCCTGATTCGTAAGTGTATGCCCGAGGTTCGCATCATCAAAGCAGAGGTAAAAAAAGAAAATATATCCTCTGAAAAACTGCTTCTGGAAAATGGCTATGCCAAAACAGAAGCGGAAGGACATCTTTTATTTACAAAGGAACCGGTTAAATAATTTATGATATGGATTAGAGCGGATGGAAACAGTGAAATCGGAATAGGGCATGTTATGAGGTGTCTTACCGTTGCAGAAGAATTACAGGCTTTGGGACGGGAAGTCTGCTTTGTTCTGGCCGATGAAAATATGGTCGGTATATTACAGGACAGAGGGGTGGACTGTTTGGTCTTGCATACGGATTATACCTGTATGGAGAGCGAGTTGAATGTTTTGCCGGACTTGGTGCGTAAACATTGCCCGGAATTGATGTTGATTGACAGTTATTATGTGACGGAGGAATATTTTCGTCAGGTAAGCCGTCTGGTCAAAACGGCATATATGGATGATATGGGAATCTGTTCCGATTTTGTGGAACTGCTGATTAATTATAATATATATGCTTCCCGTGAAATGTACAAAGTAAAAGAAGGCAGTGAGGTCCGGTTTTTGCTGGGCTCCGCGTATGCGCCGTTGCGAAAAGAATTCAGAAACAACGAGAATGTGAAGCCTGAAACGGTAAAAAATGTTTTTATATCTACGGGAGGCAGTGATAAGTACAATCTTGCCGGAACGATTCTGGAATGTGTATTAAAAGACGAGAAATTAAAAGAATTTACGTATCATGTAATCTGCGGAAAGATGAATATACATGCTGAGGCGCTTAAAAAACTGGAAGAGCAGTGCTCAAATGTTTGCATACATCAAAACGTCACAAATATGGCTGAGATTATGCAAAAGTGTGAACTTGCAATTTCGGCAGCAGGTTCTACCATGTATGAATTGGCTGCGTTAAGCATTCCGATCATTACCTTTTCTTTTGCGGAAAATCAGAAAACGGCTGTGAAGACATTTGAAAGTAAAAATGCGGCCGTATCGGTGGGGGACTATACGGATTCCGATAAAAAGGATTTTCAGATGCGAATTACGGATGCAATAAAAGATTTGTGTAAAGATGGAAACAAACGCTCGGAGATAGCAGCAAATGCTCGCTATATGGTAGACGGAAGTGGTGCAATCCGTATCGC
>JAZNLG010000119.1:0-2821 GCA_045578965.1 Lachnospiraceae bacterium
TAAAGGTATGACGTTGAAATCGAACCCAGACCATATCCAATCAGCAAACATAAAACTCTTGCCAAAATTGTCATTATGAATCTTCCTTCCTTTCCCGAATAATGAAATGCAACGGTGTTCCCTTAAATCCGAATGCATCTCTGATTCTGTTTTCAATATATCTTGTATATGAAAAGTGCATCAGTTCCTTGTCATTTACAAAAATAACAAATGTAGGAGGTTTTACCGAAACCTGCGTAATGTAGAACAATTTCAACCTCTTACCCTTATCCGTAGGCGGCTGTTGCATTGCAACCGCTTCCGTCATAATTTCATTCAATACACCGGTTGCCACACGAAGAGCATGGTTTTCCATAACCATATCTATCATTTCATATAATTTCGGCAAACGCTGTCCGGTCTTGGCTGAAATAAACATAATCTCCGCGTAAGGCATAAACGCCAGCATATCGCGGATTTCCGCAGTATATTTGTTCGTGGTTTTATCATCTTTCTCAATGGCATCCCACTTGTTTACCGCAATAATAATACCCTTACCCCTCTCATGGGCAATACCGGCAATCTTGGTATCCTGATCCGTCACGCCTTCCGTAGCATCAATAACAAGAACAACAACATCCGCACGCTCCACCGCACTGACGGTACGTACAATCATAAAATGTTCCAGTTCTTCTTTGATCTTATTTTTACGGCGTACACCTGCGGTATCAATCAACACATATTCCTTGCCGTTATAGGTAACCTCCGTATCTACGGCATCTCTTGTGGTTCCCGCAATATCGGATACAATCACACGATTTTCGCCAACCAGTTTATTAATAATGGATGACTTACCTACATTAGGTTTACCGACAATGGCAATCTTCGGTCTTTCATCCTCCTCTTCCGCAAACGCATCTTCCGGAATATATTCCAATACCTTATCCAGCATATCACCGATACCCAGTCTGTTTGCAGCAGAAATAGGAATCGGATCTCCAATTCCCAAATTATAGAATTCATAAACATCTGCCATGTACTTTTCAAAACTGTCAACTTTATTAACAATCAAAAGTACAGGCTTTTTGCTGCGTCGCAACATATCAGCCACTTTGGCATCCGCATCTACCAAACCTTGTTTTACATCCACCAGGAATAAAATAACATCGGCAGTCATAATGGCAATTTCTGCCTGCTCACGCATCTGGGATAAAATAATATCCTTGCTGTCCGGTTCGATACCGCCGGTATCAATCAATGTTAAACTTTTATCCAACCAGGTAATATCCGCATAAATTCTGTCACGGGTAATACCCGGCGTATCTTTTACAATTGAAATTCTTTCTCCGGCAAGCACGTTAAACAATGTAGATTTCCCTACATTGGGACGTCCGACTACCGCAACTATGGGTTTCTTTTTCTTTTTAGCCATATAAAACCTTTCTGATATCTTACCGAATTCTTCCAATCGGTAGATAAAATACCATTTTTATATAAACGAAACATAAACTTTTATATAAAAAATACATTTTTTACGCATCAAAACCAAGCACTTTCAATAAAAATGCCTGACCGCTTGATTTTACAATATCTGTTTTTACTTGTAAAGTCTTTTCCACCTCGGAAACGGTTACATCATCCAGAAAAACATCTTCATTGCACTTTAACATATTCTCAGGTAACAAGACCACTTCACCCAAGTCTTTATCCTGCAACTGTGCAATCAAATCCCTACCGGTAATCAGTCCGGACACCGTAATCTGTTCACCGAAAAAGTCATTTCGAATAGCGAAACAATTTACCTGAATATGAGGAAATTCCTTCATAATCCGTTCTGACAGATTCATAAGCATATCATAGGCAGATTTACCGGTTGCCACGGTAACCGTGCGTTTACTGCCCATACAACAATCCGTATGCATGGAATTCGGATACAATTTCTTTGCCAGTGTGGGATCTTCTTTGGCTTCTTCCATAAGTTCTGCCAAGGCTTCATCAAATTCATTTTCAAACAAACGCAACATTCCCACGCCGTTCTCCAACTGCAAATAACCGTCATAGTTTTCTTCCGACGGAATCTCTTCTCCCGCCAACAGATACCATTCATCAGAAGCATGGATAAAATGTGTTCCGTATGCACTCATACAATGAGCCTGCCAGCCGTGAATCTGCGCCAAAACCTGCTTTGCATCCTCCTTCGTAAAAGGTTCTAACGGATACAAGCCATCCCTGTACTTAGATAATCCAACAGGTACGACAGATACACTTTCCAATAAAGGAATATATTTAGTCAATTGCACAACGGAAAAATCCAGTTCTTTTTTATCATTTACATCTTTGCAAAGAACTATCTGTCCGTTCATAGTAATCCCTGCTTCAAACAGCCTGTCTGCTTTCTTTAAGGCCTCTCCCGCAAAACGATTGTTTAATATCTTGCATCGGAGTTCGGGATTCATGGTCTGGAACGATATATTAATCGGTTCCAAATGATATTTGATAATACGATCAATGTCCGCATCTGACATATTGGTCAGTGTCACATAATTTCCCTGCAAAAAGGAAAGTCTTGCATCATCATCCTTAAAATATAAGGTTTCACGCATACCGGGCGGCATCTGGTCAATAAAACAAAAAATACATTTATTATGGCAGGAACGATATTCATCCATAAAAGGATTCTCAAATTCAACACCTAAGTCTTCATCAAAATCCTTCTCAACTTTAACTTCTACTTCTTCTCCCTGCTTGGAAAGTACTGTAATCAGGAGTTCTTCATCCTGCACCAGATAACGATAGTCAAGAATATCCTGAATCTCCCGGTCATTAATTTTTAAAATGGCAT
>JAZNLG010000120.1:0-3428 GCA_045578965.1 Lachnospiraceae bacterium
ATATTTACAAAACGGTGCTTCAGGAAGTTCCTCCAATGACGGACAATTAGCAAAGACAATTCTATCAATCTCTGTTAACCCTAACGGAAGTTCAACGTGCTTTAAAGATGCACAACCTTGAAAAGCCCCACCTTTCAAGATTTTTAATCCGGAAGGCAAATCGATTGCACTTAGTTTTTCACAATTATAGAAGGCCCAATCGCCTATGGTTGTAATAGAATCCGGAAGCTCTATATGTTCCAAAGACTTACACCCTTTAAAAGTAAAGGTATTTATTTTTGTAAGTCCCGCCGGAAGCTTGACTTTGCTTAAGTTTTCGCAATCGCAGAAAACAAATCCACCAATGTCTTCTACAGAGTCAGGAAGTTCAACCGCTTCCAACTCCTTACAGCCATAGAAAGCACGATCAGCCACCGCGGTAACGGCATACTGTTTTCCTTCGATGATAACCGCCTCCGGTATGGTCACTTCCGCAAGCTCTCCTTCCACCTTAACAACCTCACAAGAGGTCTCGGAAGTAATCTCATATTCAACAATATCGTTTACGTTATTTGTAGCTTCATCCATCCAATTTTCCTCCTAAACTTGTTGATAGGATTTGTGTCAACTTTACAGAAGTTCGGTATTTTTTAACGATGAACAGCCCTGAAATGCCCCTTCTCCTACAGATACCAGTCCGGATGGCAAATCCACGGCAGTCAGTTTTTCACATTTACAGAATGCATAGTTACCGATGCTCTTAACCGTGTCCGGAATCTCTATACACTCCAAGGACTTGCACTCATTAAACACTAATCTGTCAATCTCTGTCAGTCCTTCCGGCAGCTTCACTTTTTTCAGTTTTTCGCAGCCGGAGAAAACAGCCTCACCTATCACTTTTACAGAATCCGGAATTTCTATGCTCTCCAAGGACTTGCAATCGCAAAACAGAGAATCACTTAATTCTTCCAGTCCGGCTGACAGCTTCACTTTTTTCAGATTCTGACACCCGCGGAATGCATACAAACCTATGCTCTTCACCGAATCAGGAATCTCAACTTCCTCCAGCTTCGAACAACAATTAAAAATAAAATTTCCCATTGTAATAAGTCCGTCAGGAAGCTTCACACTCTGCAAAAACCAGCATTCTAAGGCATTATCTTCTATCTCTGTGATTCCTACAGGCAACTCAATATGTCCAAAAGTGCTAACAGAAAAGGCGGAAGCTCCCACTGCGGTAACCTTATACGGCTTGCCTTTGATTGTTACCTCTGCGGGAATAATCGCTTCTTTACCGCCCCATTCACAACCCACAACCTTACAGGTAGTTTCGGAAGTAATGGCATATTTAATGTTATTAATGACCGCACCATCTTCGGTTTCTACATAATCGGGACCATCGTTTCCTTCTTCCTGCATATTGCGTAACTGCAAAATTTCTTCCTGTGTATCTTCTTCCTCTTCATCGTCGTCCGCATCGTATGTAATCTTACACAAGTCAAGGTCGCTTATACGCAGGTCACCGCCGGTTGAGCCGTTTGCCTGGAATGCTTCTCCGATCTGTCTGCCGGTATATTCCCCTGTTTCCACATCATAAACATACTCTCTGAAGTAATAAGAATCGCCGTCTTCCTCACCGGAAATAGTGATTTTCTTAATCTGGCTCACATCGGTTATTTTACTTCTGATCTCTTCCACAAAATCATAAGCATCGAATTCTTCATCCCAGTCGTTTGTTTCCACACGGGACCGGTCAAATATTTTCTGCTCATATTTTTCGTCATAGTTTTTTACCTGACCGTCAACCACACCATCTTCCAGCATTTGAATCAGTGCATCCACACTTTCTGCCTGACTCAACTGTTTCGGGCTGACTTTTACGATGGCATCATAACGAAAATAATCGATTCTTCCGCTTTCATCCGTACCGCCATTGGCTTCAAAACGTACTGACTCATTATTTGCAAGCTCCATATCGATCACAAGTATAAAACTGCTGCTACTGGAATTGGTTACAAAATCGGTTCTGATTTTCATCTTCTTTTACCTCTTTACATTATTGTATTTTCTTTTTTCACTTCCACAAAAAACTATTTCCGGCATTAACGGGCACCCACCCATACAAAGCTCTCTCTTTTCACAATTCGGACATGCTCCACGCATTCTGTTACGAAAATGCTCAAAGGCTTCACTGTTCCAAGCTTCCTCTATGGTCATCTCCCTAAGGGATACCTGATACCGCTTCTCCTGGTCAAAGCTGCATGGCACCATATTCATATCCGCACCGATATAGCAGCTGTAACGACCTCCCTCACAGGTGTCCAAAGACTCAGGTCTAACCGTTTTACAAAAATTGATTGCCCCCGGCACATTACAGCTATCCATTCCCACCTTGAAGAAATGTCTTCTTTCCACCTCTGCAAAAAATGCCGCCACTCTCGGGTCATCCGCTTTGAGCATATTGGCCTTTGTACCCTGTCCTGCAGGCTTATGCAAGAGAAATATCACTGCATTGATGCCTTCCGGGAAGTCGTTGTTTCGCAACCGCTCAATTGCTTCATCCATACTGTTATTGCCAAGGACATAATGAATATTGGTTTTGACACCGGCCTGAAGCAACATCTGAATCGCTTTTAGGGTATATTCACTTCGATACCAGCTTACCGCCACGGCGCCGCAATACTGCTTGCACAGCTTCGCGATTTCCGGTGTCATACCATAGCCCGAGGTGGTAAAATTCGGCACAAGCATATTTTCACGGCAGATTTGAAGAATCTTCTCAAAATACTCATGCTGGTCCGGGTCACCTCTGCCGCCCAGTGCAAACTGATTGCACCTGCCCTTGGACTGCTCTGCTATCCACCGGAAATCTTCCACTGACATATTCGGTTGTTCTACAAGCATACCGCTTTGATAGCATCCGATACCTGCTTTGGCACAAAGCCCGGTTTTTCCGTGGATACAATGTCCCATAATTCCCACGTCAATCAGATGGGGATAGGATGCCATAAAAGGGTCTGCCCCGGTATCCTTGCCGTTCTCATCCAGCACACCGGTACGGACATAGGCCCCTGTTTCGGTATCAAATGCAGACTTAAAACGATACTTTTTATCTTCGATTATGTAACGCAATTTGGTTTACCTCGTTATCTTACACTTCTTTAAACCACATCAGATAGCAACTAAACATTCCGGTAAATTCCGCGCTGCAATCCGCACCGTATTCCTCTTCGCCGTTAATAAGCACATCCTCGTCCTGAATCAATTCATCATACAACTCCGCATTATCCATGCGTGCTATCGCATGCACGATTTCCAGTTCACGCAGCTCATCATCTTCGTGGGAATAACAGTACGCCTTCTCGCCCGGGAAGCATCTCATCTCATGCATGTAATAATCCAACTGACAGTCTTCTCCTTCGTCATAGGAGGATACTACCCAGTTCTCT
>JAZNLG010000121.1:0-1738 GCA_045578965.1 Lachnospiraceae bacterium
GGTAGTAACTAAACCAAGCCAATTTGAGACCGTAAACACGTTTGCCGCAAGTGTCAATGAACAGTATCAGGGGAAACTTTTATCTTTTGGCGGAATTCATCCCGATACGGAGAATTATAGGGGAGAACTTGACCGCATTAAGGAATTAGGATTAAAGGGCATTAAAATCCACCCTGATTATCAGGGGGTTATGATTGATGATGTGCGCTATATGAATATCATTGAATACGCAGATGCGCTGGGACTTATCATTCTCACACATGCAGGTATCGATATCGGATTGCCGGAACCTGTACATTGTCCGCCTGATAAAATGCGTAAGGTTATTGATAAAATTCATCCGCAGAAAATGGTGGTCGCACACTACGGTGGTTGGAATCAGTGGGAAGAGGTATATGAGTATCTGGCGGGGGAGAATATTTATCTGGATACGGCGTTTACCTTTGACTATATCAAAGAAGATATGTTTTATAAAATTTTACAGAAGCATGGCACCGATAAGGTTGTGTTTGCCACGGATTGTCCTTGGGGATATCAGAAAAAAGACGTGGATAGTTTAATGAAATTGGACTTGACTGATGAAGTCAAAGGCGAGATCTTTTATAAAAACGCAGAAAAACTTCTTAAAATATAAGATTTTTTATAAAAACCCTTGCAATTCTTGTAAGGGTTTTGTATAATCGTAAATGCTTTAGTGCTTTAAAGCGTCTAACTTTTAAAGTTTAAAGTGATAATATAAAAGTGAAATGTATGAATGCGGATAATTTTACATATTCTGATGATGTACATTTTCAAGGAGGCAGTTATGGCAGTAAAAATTATTTTTCTGGTAATATTCTTCGCAGTAATGATTGGTGTAGGATTATACTCCAGAAAGCATGCAACAAACGTAAATGATTTCGTACTCGGAGGCAGAAGTGTGGGTCCCTGGCTTACCGCTTTTGCATACGGTACTTCTTATTTTTCTGCGGTAGTATTCGTAGGTTATGCCGGACAGTTTGGTTATAAGTACGGTCTTGCGGCAACTTGGATTGGTATCGGTAACGCAGTAATCGGTTCTTTGCTTGCATGGGTATTGCTTGGCAGAAGAACCCGTGTTATGACCAAGCATTTGTCTGCGGCAACCATGCCGGATTTCTTTGGTAAAAGATATGATTCCAACGCATTACGTATTGCGGCATCTATGATTTCTTTTATCTTCTTAATTCCGTATACAGCTTCTGTATACAACGGATTATCAAGATTGTTTGAAATGGCTTTTGATATTCCCTATGCGGTTTGTGTTATCGTTATGGCAGCATTAACCTGCGTATATGTTGTTCTTGGCGGTTATATGGCAACAGCTATTAACGACTTTATCCAGGGTATCGTTATGTTATTTGGTATTGTGGCAGTTATTGTAGCAGTATTAAACGGACAGGGTGGCTTCTATGAAGCGATAAGACAGTTGTCAACCTTTGAAAGTGATGTACCTGTTACCATGGGCCAGCAGGGTGTATTTGCATCCTTCTTCGGACCGGACCTTCCGAACCTCCTCGGTGTTGTTATTTTAACTTCTCTCGGAACTTGGGGACTTCCTCAGATGGTACATAAATTTTATGCAATCAAAGATGAGAAGTCCATTAAGACAGGTACCATCATTTCTACCGTTTTTGCAATTGTTGTATCAGGCGGTTGCTACTTCCTTGGCGGTTTTGCAAGATTGTTTGATACAGAAGCAATTTATAATGAAAGCGGT
>JAZNLG010000122.1:0-3305 GCA_045578965.1 Lachnospiraceae bacterium
CGTAAAATTGTAATGGATATCATGCGTAAAAAACTGTCCGATATCCAGTATCAAACCGTTATTTTGTTTTATTTTAACGGATTGGAAGTCGAGGAAATTGCTGATTTGATGGAATGCCCTCCGGGAACCGTGAAATCAAGGCTTAGTGTTGCCCGTAATAAAATCAAAGAAGGTGTTTTGGAGTATGAAAAGGAAAGTAAGGATAAATTATACTCTTTTGTGGGTATACCTTTCCTTACAAGCCTTCTTGCAGCAGAAGCAAGCGGTATGGAGATTCCCGATATATGGGAAGGCCTGGTAATCTCTTTAGAGCAATTAAAGAAAGATAATATTGATGTGGAACGTAAAAATAATTTTGACAAAAAGAGAGAGGAAGCAAAAACTGTTGATGCAGAACAGGATGCTGCAATGCAGAATTCTTCTTCCGGGATAAAAGGAGACAATAAAATGAATAATAAAATAAAAGCAGGAACAGGACTTGCGAAAAGCAAAATTATCATTGGAGTTATTGCAGCAGTCGTGTTAATCGGTACCGGTATCGGAATTGCAGTAGGTGTAAGTAAAGGGAATGCAGGTATTGAAATTCCCGGTAGCGGCTCGGTTAACGTAGAGGATAATCAAACCAATGATACAAATGGCGTTTCCGGAGAAAATGTTCAAAATGAAAATAATGGCGATGAATTGGATGTGCAGGAGGAACTGGTATTGCATCAGGCTTTTGATGAACAGATTCGTTGGATGACAAGTCACAATTTTTCTGCCGGTCAGTTGGAAAGCGCACCGGAAGGAGTGGTTTTATTTCCGAATAGCGGGAAACCTTTAACGCTTCCGGTTTCTTTTGACAGTTTTAGTATTCCGGCAGAGAAGAGCGGCACAATACTTGAATCCGGAAAGTCTATGAATGTTAAAGTGGATGAATATGAGCATTTTCTTTTAAATATACGAAATATGTCTGATGCAGAAATGACTGTGGATGAATGTCTTGCAAACGGTTGGGCTAGTATTACTATAGATGGATACGGACATCCTTCCGGAGATGAATATTTTGCGGAAATGTTTGGTTATTCCGAGGAATTGAGTGATACAAATGCATATTTGGATATGATGATTGAAACATATGGTTCTCCTTCGTATGTAGATATATTTATGACTTCTGCCAGTGTATCTGAAGGGTTGGAACATGCATATGAAAATGTAGTAAACGGAAACACAAACATTTATATTGGTGCAGATGTGGCGCAATATTTAGAATCAGCAGCGGTATATGAGCCTGCAAAATATGAAGTGTTAACTTTAGCATGGGAATTTGATGAATATGTAATTTCGCTTACTATTTATGATTCGTCGACTAAAAAAGATACCGGTGAAATATATCCGTATATAAATGGTGCTACTTATCATACATATTTCACGCGTGAAGGCTGGGACTATGTGTTGGCAGGAGACTATACGTATGGTGAGAATGTGATTGAACAGATTTATCCTGAAGGAATGGTATTACCGGAGAAATAAATATATAGTATAGTTTTCATATATGCAAAAGAACAGAAGCCTCTCATTACAGAAGATTTAAAGATATTACACTTAATATATAAATTATTCTGTATTGGGAGGTTTTTGTTATTTTTAACCAAAGATTTTTACAAAATGAACATATCTCTTATTGACATCTACAAGTACAACATCTATACTATATCTTGTATCGATTTTTGAAATAATACAATTTGTGGATACTATATATAGAATTTTATGTAAATCACTTTGGAGGGGAAATTTATGGGAAACAAAACAGACTATGGTAAGATTTATATGCCTAAAATGCCTGTAAAAGTAGTAAAAAAGGACGGCAGTAAGGAAGATTTCAATGTACAGAAAGTAATAGATGCCGTAAATAAGTCTGCTTACAGAGCCTTGACTAAGTTTACTGAGGATGATGAAAAGCAGATTTGCCAGAGCGTGGTGGACAGCGTTGACGAAATGGCTCAGGAACTCATTCCCATTGCTACCATGCATAATATTGTGGAACGTGCATTAGAGGGGGTAAAACCCATCGTAGCAAAGAGTTACCGTGATTATCGTAACTACAAGCAGGAATTTGTACGTATGTTGGATGATGTATACAAAAAGAGCCAGTCCATTATGTACATCGGTGATAAAGAGAATGCAAATACCGACTCTGCTCTTGTTTCTACCAAGAGAAGTCTTGTTTTCAACCAGTTAAATAAGGAATTATATCAGAAATTCTTTATGACAACGGAAGAGATTCAGGCATGTCGCGACGGTTATATTTATGTTCATGATATGTCTGCACGTCGTGATACCATGAACTGTTGTCTTTTTGACGTGGCAAACGTTTTAAAAGGCGGCTTTGAGATGGGTAATATTTTTTATAATGAACCCAAGTCTCTGGACACTGCCTTTGACGTAATCGGTGACATTGTTTTAAGTGCTGCAAGCCAGCAGTATGGCGGTTTTACCGTGCCTGAGGTAGATAAAATTTTAGAACCTTATGCAGAGAAATCATATAACAAGTATGTGAAGAAATATCTTGCCATGGGTGTCAGCGAAGAAGTGGCAAGAAAAGAAGCGGATGAGGACATTATTCGTGATTTTGAACAGGGATATCAGGGATGGGAATATAAATTTAATACGGTAGCCAGCAGCCGTGGCGATTACCCGTTTATCACCGTGACTGCAGGTCTTGGTACCGGTAAATTTGCCCGTCAGGCTTGTATATCCATGTTAAAGGTACGTAAAAGAGGACAGGGTAAACCGGAGTGTCGTAAGCCGGTTCTGTTCCCGAAGATTGTATTTTTATATGATGAGGAATTACATGGACCCGGCAAAGAAATGGAAGATGTATTCAATGCCGGTGTGGAATGTTCAGCCAAAACCATGTATCCCGATTGGTTGAGTATGACCGGTAAAGGTTATGTGGCAAGTATTTACAAGCAGTATAAAAAAGTAATTTCACCTATGGGTTGTCGCGCCTTTTTATCTCCTTGGTATGAAAGAGGAGGTATGACTCCTGCGGATGATTCAGACCAACCTATTTTTGTCGGCAGATTTAATATCGGCGCCGTGTCGTTACACCTTCCTATGATTTATGCGAAGGCAAAGCATGAGAGCAGAGATTTTTATGAAGTATTGGATTATTATTTAGAACTGATTCGTCAACTTCATATTCGTACCTATGCATATTTGGGCGAAATGCGTGCGTCAACCAATCCGTTGGCATATTGTGAAGGCGGTTTCCTTGGAGGACACTTACAGTTAACCGATAAAATCAAACCTCTGCTTAAATC
>JAZNLG010000123.1:0-2457 GCA_045578965.1 Lachnospiraceae bacterium
ACTCGGGCTTATCACTGCTTTTCTCAATCTTTTCGCGAATCTTCTTAATGTGTACGGTTACCGTGGCAATGTCCCCCACCGATTCCATATCCCAGATTTCCCGGAACAAATCTGCTTTAGAGAATACGTGATTGGGGTGCCCCGCAAGGAAAGTCAGCAAATCAAATTCCTTGGTGGTAAAAATCTTCTCTTCCCCTTCCACAAATACTCTTCTGGCAGTTTTATCGATACGAAGTCCTCGAATCTCAATCACTTCATTCTGGTTCTTCACCTGACCCACCAGACGCTCATATCTGGAAAGATGAGCCTTCACTCTGGCTACCAATTCACTGGGACTGAAGGGCTTGGTCATATAATCGTCCGCACCCATTCCCAGACCGTATACTTTATCCAAATCTTCTTTTTTGGCACTAACCATAATGATTGGAATATTCTTCTGCTCACGAATGGCGCGACACACTTCATATCCTTCCATTCCCGGCAACATCAAATCCAAAATCACCAAATCGTAATCATTCTCTAATGCTTCCTTGGCACCAATCGCACCATCACCGCAAACTGCCACCTCAAATCCGTTCATTTCAAGATAGTCACGCTGTAATTCCGCAATTGCCACTTCATCTTCGATAATTAAAATTTTACTCATTCTTCAGTCCCTCCTTCTTTGGAACCTGACTCTTCCGATTCTTTTTTATTCCCCGATTTCTTTTTGCCGCCTTCGGACTTCTTAGGCGTAAAACGCTCCTTGATACCCTTTTCTAACTCATTGATACCAAAATTCTCCAAAGACAACTTCTCTGCCTCCGTTTCAATTCGTTTGGCAGTATTTTTAATCATTTTTTCAATCCTGTTAAAAGGTCCGTTTTCGCCGGATTCTTCCGAAATTTCTTCTTCCACGATGCATTTACGCAATGTAAAATGAATAGTCAGACCCTCGCCTTCCACGCCGGTAGCCCAAATCTCTCCGCCATGCTCTTCCACAATCTTTTTACTGATGGAAAGTCCGATACCGCTACCACCCTGAGAAGAATTACGGGACGCATCCGTACGATAAAAACGTTCAAAAATCTTCTCCAAATCCGCAGCCGGAATACCTTTTCCGTTATCAGACATGTCCACACGAACCCTGTCCTTCATATCAGCAACATGTATCGATATAAAAGCATCCTCTTTTTTCCGATATTTTACGCTGTTATTGATAATATTGTTGATAACTCGTTTTAACTGCTCCGGATCCGCCCAAATCTGAATATCTGTATCTACATCATTGGTATACTCAAACCGAATCCCTTTTTGCTCCAAATCAAGACCCACTTCTTCAATACAGTCACCAAAATAATCCGTTACGCTAATCTGATGAAAGCGGTAAGGAATGCTTTTGGCATCCAACTGGGAATACACCGTTAACTCGTTAATAAGCAAATCCATATCGTTAGCCTTGTTATAAATGGTTCGAATGTATTTGTTCATCTTTTCCGGCGTATCCGCAACACCGTCCATAATACCTTCTACATAGCCTTTGATAGAGGTAATAGGCGTTTTTAAGTCATGAGAGATGTTACGAATTAATTCGCGGTTGGTTCTCTCTACCAACGCTTTCTCTTCTGCAGTACTTTTTAACTGCTTTCTCATGATTTCAAAGTCATCAAAAAGTTCCTTGATTTCACCCTTTTCTTTGGTTACAAGTTCCGTATTCAAATCGCCGTCTGCAATTTTCTGCATTGCTTCTTTTAACTGATTCATAGGGCTGAAAATACTGCGTCTCAGCCACCAGATTAACAGAATACCCGTTACCACCAAGACCACAATCATAGCGATAAGCATTGCAGTGACAAGCGCCTCTGAAATCATGGTATTTACCTTGGTAACCAGATAGATGCTTCCTTCACTTCCGTCCTCAAAAGTAAATTTCAATTTTTTTACCAGACGTCGTATGTCTTTGAAGTAGTACTCCAAATCCGTGTCAGCCAGATCCGTCAATTGTTGGATAACGGGGTCATACTGGCTTTCCTGAGAAACGTAGTATAAGGTCTGACCTTTTTTTACAACGAGGAATGCGGATACCTCTTGCAAACTCTCGTCCACACCGGCAAGAAACTCTTTATCTGCCAATTTCTCAGGGTCAGTCACACCATACTCTTTAAGGGCATCGAAATGATCATTTATCACTTCATCATAAGCAGAAGCAGGGTTGGATGCAAACGAAAAACTGATACTGTCTTCTCCGTAAGTATCACGCATACCCAGTACCGTGGCCGCGCCGATTACCAGATAGGCAATCGTAGTCAACAGAATCGGCAGCACCACAATAATTATAAAAGTAATCCAAAGTTTGGTCTTTAATTTCATACAAATTCCCACGCTTGATTTTTATCTTCCTAGAGTATAACATAAACCGCAAAGGGAACGTTACTTTTATTCTAAAATTTTTATAAAAAAGCCATAAAAGACATTGGC
>JAZNLG010000124.1:0-2241 GCA_045578965.1 Lachnospiraceae bacterium
GACGTAAAACCAAACAGAGTTCCATTACAGCATATTCAAAGTTGAACAAGAAGTTTGGCATTCTGGGTGTGCTGGCAGCGATTGTACCGATTATTATTTTACCTTATTACTGCGTAATCGGCGGTTGGGTCATTAAGTATATGATTGTATTTATGGGCGGTCAGGGTAAGGCTGCGGCTGCGGATACATATTTTGGTGCTTTTACCGGCGGGACCATAGAACCTTTGGCGTTCTTCGTAATTTTCCTTCTGGCAACCATGGCCATTGTACTTGGTGGCGTGCAGAAAGGTGTAGAACGTGTCAGCAAAATTTTGATGCCCGTGTTATTAATTCTTACCATCGGCATTTCAATTTATGTAGCCACCATTGACGGCGCGTGGGAAGGTATCAAGTATTACTTATGGCCCGATTTCTCCAACTTCTCAATGTCCACGGTATGTGCGGCTATGGGACAGTTGTTCTTCTCTATGAGTATTGCTATGGGTATTATGGTATCCTATGGTTCTTATGTAAAAGATGATATTGACTTAAACGGATGTGTAAACCACATTGAAATTTTTGACACGGCAGTGGCATTTTTATCAGGTTTTATGATTGTGCCCGCGGTATTCGTATTCCAGCCGGATAAACTAAATACCGGCGGTCCGGGGCTTATGTTCGCAACCCTGCCTTTGGTATTTGAAAAAATGCCTTTCGGCCAGGTAATTGGTGCGATTTTCTTCGTACTTGTTTTACTTGCGGCGCTTACAAGTTCCATTTCCATTATGGAAGCGATAGTATCTATGGTAATGGATAAATTCAAGGTCAAAAGATGGAAGGCCGTGCTTGGCGTAACCGGCTTCTCTGTATTGCTGGGTATTCCGTCTGCATGGGGCTTCGGTTTATGGAGCAATATTACAATTCTCGGTATGGATTTCTTAAGTTTCTTCGACTTCCTTGCCAACAGCATTTTGATGCCTATTGTAGCGTTACTGACCTGTATTTTAATAGGGTGGGTAGTAAAGACCAAGACTCTGGAAGACGAAATTACCAAGAACGGCGAGAAGTTTGCAAGAAGAGGAATTTTCCATGTAATGGTTCGTTATATTGCACCGGTGTTCCTGATTATGATTCTTGTGTTCTATACATTGGCACAGTTTGGATTGGTGAAATATTAAAATAAAAAATGAGCCATTCTCTGAATTGGTTTTTGTGAAGGTAAATTGCGTGGATTATTTTATATTCCGACAGAACGCGCTTGTGCTCGGTTGAATACGTAGCAGCACTAAACTCGCAGTGCATTTCATTGTTGCTTGTTAAGTGCTGACGCATTCAAAACGGTTCTTTACGGAATAAAAATATCCACGCAATATTTAGTTTAAAACCAATTCGGCGAATGGGCAGTAACAAAATAATAAGAGAGATGTGTGTAGCAGATGCTATTTTAGGAAAGAAGATATGCAATACAAACAAATTACAAAAGGGAAATTTCATAGCAGACCCAATCGCTTTATTGCCAACATTTACATAGATGGTAAATTAGAAACCGTCCACGTGAAAAATACCGGCCGATGCAGGGAATTATTGTTGCCGGACGCGGAGGTGATTCTGGAAGTTTCAGACAATCCGAATCGTAAAACCGCCTATGATTTGATTGCGGTATACAAAGAAAAAATAGGCCTTGTGAATATGGACAGTCAGGCCCCTAATAAAGTGGTGGCAGAGTGGCTTTCAACGCAGGGGTTTGATTATGTGAAGCCTGAGTATACCTACGGTAAATCCCGCTTTGACTTTTATATGGAAAAGGGGGACGAGAAGTTCATAATGGAAGTAAAAGGGTGTACTTTAGAAATTGACGGTATGGGGTATTTCCCGGATGCGCCAACGGAGCGCGGAGTGAAGCATTTGCGTGAACTGGCGGAGGCGGCAGGGAAAGGATATCGCTGTTACGTGGTGTTTGTGATTCAAATGGAAGGTGTCGCAGAAGTACTTCCCTATACGGTGACACACCCTGAATTTGGTGTAGCCTTGCAAGAAGCAAGGGATGCAGGCGTAGAAGTGTTGTATTTACAGTGTAAAGTAGAGCCGGATACACTTATAATCCGGGAAGATATGCAGGGGATTATATAGAATGAAAAGCAGACAATTATCACAATTGATTGTCTGCTTTTATTATTGTATAAATTATGTCAAATTGATTGTATTCATCTTGCCAAATGTAGTACTACAACAGTATAATTATACTAGGGAAGTATGGGGCCC
>JAZNLG010000125.1:0-8013 GCA_045578965.1 Lachnospiraceae bacterium
ACAGAAGCAAACACGAGGGGTAAGATAATATTTCCAAGGCCATTCCGAGGCCGGATAACACAATCCACCATTTGCTTCCCTTTTTACCCTCTGCCGGATTGTTTTTGGCCCAATAGTATTCCAACAGCGCCAATACCATAATGGCAAAAAACCACACCTGCATGTTAGAAAATTCAGGAATCTGAATATTCTTCGGCACAAAATTAAAATATGCAATACCTAACAGAAATGCATACTCCTTACGGGTAAAACGTGTAAAAATACGGTATCCCCACATCGCCAAAAGAGCCTGAATCACCGTGGTACAAACTCTTAAGAAAATGACCACCCCTGTGTAGGTTCCGGTAATCAAATGATAAAACCACATCAAACCGATGCACAAAAAGGCAGACGTCTGGTGGGGTTCCCACATTTCTTTAAAAAGCGCATCGCCCTGCAAATGACGATACGCCATAACAATCTGATATTCTTCATCTAATGTATAGTCAAAAAAGATAATCTTCAGTGTGGCCAGAATGCTGGCGCAAAGTAAAAATATCTTTATCGCTTTCCACTTTTTTTCTGTCATAATTCCTCACCGGCCCGTTGTTTCCGATTGACGCAAAGAAACAAAAGGCATTTTATACTTTTGGTTTCTAACCTCGGATTTCTGCCAGATAATCCTCGTAATTGCGAATATACTCACTGGCATCATAATGCTTGCTGGCAAGTACCAATAAAACCGAATCCTCCGAAAAATCATACATATCCTTCCAAAGCATGGTAGATAAATACAATCCCATACGAGGCTTATTTAATTCGATGATTTCACTTTCCGCACCATTGTCTACTTTAACCTTGCTCTTTCCGCTGACATTCACCAAAAGGAACTCGGTCTCGCGATTTGCATGCTGTCCTCTGACCACTTCACTGTCGGAACCATAGATGTAAAACACTCTTTTGATATCAAACGGAATGTCCATCCCTTCGCCTTCAATTACAACCAGATTTCCGCGCTCATCGCCCAAATCCACAAACTCTATCAACTTATATTGATCTTTTAATTGCATACTTTCTCTCCCAATGCTTTCTGTTTAAAATTCTTCTCTCTGCCGTTCACTTAGAATTCATTCAACGCCCGGATTACTTTCTCAATCTCTTCCGCTGTCATTCCGTTGTACATCGGCAAGGATAAAATTGTATCCGCATAGTTTTCCGTAATCGGATAGTCGCCCTTTTGGCAGCCAAGATATTCATATGCTTCCGATAAATGAGGCGGTATGGGATAGTGAATAATGGAACCGATGCCGCGTTCCTCCAGGTACTTTATCAACTCATCTCGTTTTTCGCATCGAATGACAAACTGGTGCCATACATGACCACAGTTCTCCCGAATGCGGGGTAAGGTTATTTTATCATTTTGAATCTTTGCCAAATAGGTATTCGCAAGTTCTTCTCTTTCCCGGGTCAGTTCCGGCAAATGCGCGAGTTTTACACGTAAAAGTCCTGCCTGTAATTCATCCAGTCGCGAGTTGGCGCCTACCACCTTATTGTAATATCTTTTCTCACTTCCGTAATTACGATACATACGCATTGCTTTGGCAATTTCTTCGTCGTCCGTCACAATGGCACCGGCATCTCCGAAGGCACCGAGATTTTTGGACGGATAAAAAGAAAAGCAGCCAATATCACCAAATGTTCCGGACATTTTATCTCCAAAACATGCACCATGAGACTGGGCACAATCTTCTACCAGTTTCAGGTTATATTTCCGGCATAATGCAACCACCTTGTCCATTTGAGAAGCCTGTCCGTATAAATGAACCACCAGAATTGCTTTGGTCTTGGGGGTAATCAACGCCTCAATCTTATCAGCATCTATATTAAAATATTCGTCCGGTTCCACAAATACAGGGGTTGCCCCGTTAATTGTAATACCCATCACACTGGCAATGTATGTATTGGCCTGTACAATGACTTCATCGCCTTCGCCGATTCCCAGCACCCTAAAAGCAAGCCACAGGGCGTCCAAACCGCTGGCCAAACCAACGCAATATTTTGAACCCGTATAGCGGGCAAATTCTTCTTCAAAGGCTTTCACTTCCGGTCCCAATACATACCAGCCGCTTCGAAGCACTTCCAATGCTTTGCACTCTAATTCATCCTGATATTGAAAGAAACCTTTGTCCAGTCTGTTCGGCATAATTTCAATTGCCATTGCGTTGTCCTCCTTTTATTGGGCATACACTGTTATTATATCCCAATCAGGACGATTTTTCAATGAAAAGCATAAACTCTATTCTTCTGCCCTTTGCTGAAACTTCACCAAATCTTGTGTCAAGTGCTTCGCCACTAGTGCATTCTGTAACCAATCAATCACGCTTATCACCTTTCGTTGATACGGTAACTATAAAAGATTTGTTCCGCGAAAGCAATCCAAAAAGCGGCAAGATGCACAAAGAAGCGGCAAGATGCATTCATCTTGCCGCTGTATATTTTATTTTAAATCCGTTTGTGCCGGATTATCCTTCAATCTTCCATCCTCATAATATGCGGAGCCGTGACAGGAACACTCCCAGGAAGACTCTTCCGAATTCCAATCCAACTTACACCCCATATGTCGGCACCTTTTCGATGCAAATAACCCTTTTGTAAGACCTGATACACTCTCTCCCATATCAATTAATAAATTCTTAATTCCTGCCCGGAAATAAATTCTCTGAGGCGTAAAAATATTTTTATTATCATCAGCTGTTCCGCAAATTTGATCACTGATGATTTGCGCCGCCCCCAACAGGAGTCTGTCGCCGTCACTGCGCAGGGATAAACCATCTTCATCAATGCCGTAATACATTCCTCCCAGTTCCTTCTGTCCCTCCAATGCTATGGCATAGCTTCGTTCCTGATGCTGTCGCAAAAAATAAGCCCCCGGAACATTGGTAATCGGGTAATGTGTGGCAAAAATGATATTTTCAGCGGACACTACACCTTTATCTGTATAAACTTTATTTTTCTTTACCGATAAAACCTTGGTATGTTCGTAAATTGCAAGTTCCTCCGATAAGTGTTTTATAAATTTTAAGGGATGGAACTGTGCCTGATTCAGAAAACAGATTCCATAGAAATACTCTCCTTCTAAAAGTAGTATTTCCGAATTGATAAAATATATCCTTATATCAGTGTAGTACAGAATTCTGCTATCTTAGCCTCATCTTCCTCTTTGACATTATCCTTGGGATCCACCAATATCAATTCTGCTTCAAAGGATTCGATGCCAATGTACTTCTTTAACTTATCAATGGCCTTGTCCGCACCGCCTCCGCTAAAGCAGGTAAATACGGCGATTTGCTTCTCTTTTACCGCAGGATTCTCATTGATAAAAGTTCTGATCGGCGGTGTAAAAGTACTTGCCCAAACCGGAGTGCCGAAGAGAATTCTGTCGTATTGTGTTGCGTCGAATTCGTAAGGTTTTAATGCCGGCGTCTCTGCCATAACGGCACTTTTACCACCCCAGAAGAACTTCTTAAAACCCTTGTCGGGATATGACTTCTCAGGCTCAAGGCGGAGCACATCTACCTCGCAGGATTCTTTTAAAATATTGGCAATTTTATCCGCTGTGTACTTTGTGTTGCCTTTCAATGAATAATATACGATTGCTGTTTTCATTTCTTCGTCCACTCCTTTATTTGTTCTTTTGCCTCCCGACACCACTCAAGATAGGCCTCGTAGGTCTTGATGCCGAATTTAACAGTTAAATAGTAATGCTTGTGTGTATCATCTTCCAGATACTGCCCCAAATTCTCTGCAAACATATTCAAAACGACTAATTCTTCTCTGCACTTCTCTTCGAAACGCTCGATATGCTCCATAGCGCCTTCCATACCGGTTTCATTACCGAAGAAAAGTTTTAAAAGCGTTTCATAGCGAAGTTCGTCCTTCTCCACCGGTTTCGCAAGCCACTCTATGAGTGCGTCCTTCCCACAATCCGTAATGGAATAGGAAAGTTTTTCACGACCGTTAGAACTGGCGTCTTCCTTCGTGACCTTCCCCTCTTTCTCCAGTTGGTTCAGTGTCGGATAAATGCTACCGTAACTACCGCCCCAGAAAAAGCGAAGGGTCGTATCAAGCCTCTTCTTCATTTCATATCCTGTCATAGACTCGTGGCTCAGTAAACCTAACAGGACATAATCCATTTTCTTCGTGTTAGCCATATGGGTTGCTCCTTAAAAGTTGTACAATATATCAAATTGATATATTTATAATATATCGGTTTGATATATTTGTCAAGTATAGAAAAGTGGTAGCACTCATAAAATGCTACCACTCTTTTTAAAACTTCAAGCATTCTGTTCAAAGCTACTTTGTGTTTCTATTATATGCGCATATTTCAAAAATATGAAAGTAAAAAGGAACCCCTACCGAGTCCCTTTCCTTTGAATTAAATATATTATCCTTACATTTCTTATGTGCTCCAAATTTTTATTCCTTTCTTTTTTCCTTTACTCCACATCCTCTTTCGCCACCGGAATATATACCCTCTTTAACGCTTTACCTGCGCCACAATGCTTAATAGGTACTCATACTTATCTACAACAACATCCTATAAACAGAACCCAAATCATCGCTTAATAAGGTTATATTCTTTAAAGCACATCGCCTTAATCTGCATTTTAAGATTATCCCTTACACCCGCATCAGAAACTTCAGAAAAAGGAATTTTGCTTATTCCCGGAACCATTTCAATAGCAGTTGATATATCCGGATATTTCATATTATTTTCAATAACCTTCTGTTCTGCACCTTTTCTATCAAAAGGCTGCTCATTGTATTTGGATATTGTAGACATTATATCTTTTTCCAAATCGGATAAATCATATTTCTGCTGTAAATATTCTAAAACAGTTTGTACCACCACATCACTTGACATATATTTCCTTACTCCTCGACATCACTTTCTTTCCTTTGTACTTTTACCCGTACCAACTCTTTACGTCTGCGATTCCATAACACTACCTTTACAGCAATAATGATTAATAATATAATTCCCGCAATCGAACCTACCAAAACTTTATTATCCATCACAATTTTCCCGAGCCAAATCGCACCATATGCAACTGCCCATAATCCAATGAAACAATCACATGCTTTATATCCCACTGCAAAACAGTACCTTTCCGGTTCCAATCTTCAAACCATCTGATTATCTGGCCAATACCTTTATACACCGGACCATAACACTCGCTGTAAATAATATCATCGCTGAAAATCTCTTTTACAGCATCAACATCTTTATCCAGCCAGCATTGAAAATATTTTCTAATAACTTCTTCCATTCTGCACTTACCCCTTCATCCTCTCAACCGTTTCCTCCACAGAAATACACTCCGCATATCTGCCCTTCCACATAAACTGATTATAATACTTATAACTCTGCTCTCCTGTCATAAAAGCATTATCAAATGTAGAATTCGCATTCTCCGGTACAATCATTTTAAAACCATGCTCAAAACCGCACTTGATTGTTGCATCAATACAGTAATCCGTCTGTAATCCAACAACAGCTACTGTGTGAACATTCTTTTCCACCAAGTACTCCAACAGGCCGGTCCCCTTAAAAGAACTATTTACAATCTTATCAAAAATCTTCTCACCTGGCTGCGGGCTAAAACCTTCATATATCTCAAAACCCGGTGTCCCTTTCGTCAATTCTGCTCCGACACCATCATCGTGTCTTACATAAATAACCTCAACATTATTCTCTCTGGCAGCTGCAATTAATGTTTTAACAGCGTCTTCAAACGCATTAAAATCATATAAATCCGGCGTAGTTATTAATTTCTGTGTATCGACTACTAAAAGTACCATCTGTTCTACTTCTCCCTTACTTCCTCAAATTATTTTCCTTATCAAAAAATGCTCTCTCCAGCATCTCATACTCTGCATCCGAACAGACCTCTTGGCATCGTTTCTGATATTCCTTGGATCGCTCCAACATGTTACTAATCTTTTCGCACGGAAACTCTGCACATTGATTGCATTTATCTACGTTATGCGTCTTTGTGCATTCAACCAAATGATATGTACATGTTTTGCCGGAAGAACATCCTTCGCATTTGATTTCTTCATTGGATACAATGTGGTCTCGCCAACCTACCCGATGCCATAACTCTGCCACATTTCGAAGTTCTTCCTCACTATGTGCATTGTATCTGGGACATTCTATGCAATTATCTCCGCATAGGGTTATTTTCTCCCAAATACTATTATTACCAAAATCTAATTGCACCAGCTTCTTCCCATTTGGCAACGGATACTCTAAGATCTGAATTAATTGATATCCTATCCTTTCCATACTATTTTGCAGTTCTTGTTCCTCCATCTGATGGTGAACACACTCCAATCCATCAAATGCATGCAAATATGGAGAATCTGACACAAAACTCTCATCCGTATTAATCTGAATAACACATGATACATATTGCGGATTTACTATCTTTACTACTTTTTGAAAACACTCATATCCAATGTACTCAATCAGCAAATTTGCTATCAAAAGATTTGCTTGTGGAAGTTTTTCAGTCTCACTATTTAAATCTACACAAAGACATTCCAGTATACCGGATAGCATCTTATACCGTTCTTTAGTAGTTGCCAAATATTCAGCATTTATATCGACGCCATAAACCTTAGTTATCTTCGTGGCGTCAATGTGTTCCAAGCCGTTTCCACCTGCAATGCCAAGTATCATAACAGATTTTATATCATATTTATTCAATTGTCCTTGCATCATCTGATTCATTGCTTGTAGCTGCCGAACTGAATCCAGTGCCATATGACTTTCATAATCAGATAAGTTAATATCTTTCCATGGATTATTCATATTCATCTCTCCGTAGAATTTACTTCACAATATTCCCCAAACTTGCATTATGAAATATACCCCAATTCAGTTGGCAAATCATCCCATAGTTCTGTTCTTGTCTTGTTGTTTTTAAACTTCTCCAAAACTTTAATGTCCGGGGCCGGATAAATCACAAATCCGTCTTCTTCACCTTTTTCATGCCGAATCGGAAATGCAAGTTGTTCGCGTTCTAATGAAAACTGTGCATTTACACCTTCTTTGTTTCCTCTTGCATCAAGGCGTATCCACATTTTATATTCTTTGATATACACTCCATTCAGTCCGTGATAAATCAGAATAGGAGCTGTTTCATCATCTAAAATCAATTTCTGATAACAAAACCCCGTTGGAATAGATTTACAGCGTAACAACGCCGCTAACAAATGAGACTTTGCAAAACAAATTCCATGACCAGCTTGTAATACTTCCGATGCAGCACAAGTTATGATATCCTCGCCGGCATCCGCAGAATGGGATATCTGATCTCTTACAAATTCATATGCCGCCTTGATATAGGCAAGTTCATCTTCTACCTGTGAAAATAACGAATCGGATAGGTTTTTGATTGCTTCATTATCATAATCAATTACTTTATCTAATGCTAAATATTTATTAATTTCCTCTGTACATGGTGTTGCTTTCATTCCCTTCCCCCTCACAATTCAATTCGATATATATCTGCCTGCTCACCTTCAAATTCAAAACTGCGTTCATATACTCCACCGTTTTTCGCAATCGTTTTGACAGATGGTGCATTGTCCCTTTCTACAGACAGATGTACTTCCGATAGTCCGGCTTCTTTTGCCACTAAGAGCACCTGTCTTAGCATTTCGGTTGCATAGCCTTTTTGTCTTTCAGATGGACGTACACTGTATCCGCTGTTTCCAAAGTCCTTCAAGAAATCATTCAGTGTATGACGCAAATCAATAATTCCCACGATTTCATTCTTTTCATCACATGCAAAAAATGTATCCGTCACTACCCAGGTAGGACTGACCGTCTTCGGAGATTCGTTGGCTTTGACAGATGCCAGCCACTCTTCATAGGACTCTGTTTTATCCAAAAGTTCACTTCCATTAATAATCAGTTCTTCATTATCAAAATGTTCTTTGCGATAAGCTAACGCTTTTTCT
>JAZNLG010000126.1:0-2979 GCA_045578965.1 Lachnospiraceae bacterium
AAAAACGTAGAATAAAAGAGGAGCAATATGTTCTAACCTGACCGCCCTAAAAACGTCGGTGCTTGGCGAGGTTCCAAGGCGAACTTGTTCGGCACGAGCCATAGAACCGTTACGTTTTTAAAAAGCGCAAGCGGGCCGAAGGTAGAACATATTGCTCCTCTTTATGTTAGTAATTTTTTTAACAATATCCGTTAAACATCATACCACTGTAAGCACTGGTGGTATAAGGACTGGCAAAATTGCGTCCCGGGTTTTTGTATGCAACAATCTTGCGATCTACATAATTCATAGGATTTAATGAGATGTCCTTACTCTTTTGAATTAATTGGTTCGAGAAGGCTTTCAGGGTATTGAATGTGTCCGTAACCGATATATCGTCGGAAACGCTCTTGCTGAAAACATCAGTATCCACCTGCAATGTACCTTCGTCAGAAAGTTGCACGCCCATGCTTTCAAAATGCGCACTGTATTGCTTCGCAATATTATTCATTTCGTGGATGGCATTTTTGCTACGGGGCTGACTTTGCAGATAATCTGAAGTTGCCTTGATAAAATCATTATATCCCTTGGTAAGCTGCAAAACATTATCGGTCAGAGATTCCATATCGGTTTTTAAACCAATGGTAATGGTTTCGCCTACTGCAGTAGTACCGGTTAGGGAAACATCAAACATATGTCCCACAGTAAAATCATTTGAGGTAGTTGTACGTGCCTCGCCGTTTATGATGAATTTCGCATTGGTTGCTTCGTGACTTACATAATCCAATCCCAGATAACTTGTAGCACCTTTGGCTTTGCTGGTATGCTCGTCGCTGATGCGGAAAAGATATTGCTGATCAGTGCTTAATCCGGTGGTTTCGGATTGAATCACCAAAGCAGTGCGCTCATTACTTTCCAGCACATGTGATTTGAGTCCTACACCGGAAGTGCTTATCAAACGTGCCAGACGTTCCTGTACTTCCTGATTGGTTTCGTTCTCGGAAACGGAGAATTGGAATTCGTAGTTCATATCATTAATGGTCACGTCAAAGGAATAGGTATCGGCAGGTAAGCCGATTTTTCCTTTTTCTAAAAAACGTCCCATGTTTTCCTGTGGTGTAGCCAGTTCCTGTACTTCCAGAGTAAAGGAAGGTGAGGCAGTTCCCGGTTTATAGGTTCCTACGAAATTGGCTGTTGCAATATCCGGATTGGTGGAGTACGCAGTCTTTTTGCTTAATAAATCGGAATCCTCTAAACCGCCCAGGGACGCAATGGTATTGCGAAGGTTGCGCGCGTTTTCTTTTAAACCGATAGCATATGCCTGTGTTTCCTTGCCATTGGAAGGAAGATACCAGGGAGACTCTTTATTTAATTGGACAATGGAATTGTAAACACTACGCAATTCGCTCTTTTTGTGTGCATCGTAACGCGTCACACTTTTAGGCGCATAGGTAGTCAGATAATTGTTATAAACAGTATTCAGAACAGAACTCATTGCCACGCCTCCTTTCTTCCTTGAATTAAGTCGGGCCTACTTGAAAAAATGATTCCCGTGTGGTACAATCTAATTCCGTTTAGATGTGCATAAGTGCACAGGTACCCACTTTTATAAGTAAAGTATAACATACATAAAAATAGGAAACAAGTACTAAATTACATAAAACTAAGTAAAAACAATAAAAGTACAAAAAAATCATTGACGTAGCTCTTGTGTTATGATATATTATTCAAGCGAGATTGATTTTAGGTCTTTTTTTTATGCTTAAAATTTCAAAATGACTTGAAATTATTTAGGAACGTGAAAGATAGATATACTGCTGGGTGGCAGTAGAATGGAGGACATTATGCGTACAAAAATCACATTAGCATGTACAGAATGCAAGCAGCGTAACTACAATACCACCAAGGATAAGAAGACTCATCCTGACAGAATGGAAACCAAGAAATATTGTAGATTCTGTAAGAAACATACAAACCACAAAGAAACTAAGTAATTCGTTCTTCGATTAAGAACAAACGCAGTCGTCGTAATGAATACGGCAGAATGGAGAGAATAATGGGAGATTCCGTAGAAAAGAAGGCAAATAAGCCGGGCTTTTTTAAGGGTGTTAAGTCTGAGTTTAAGAAGATTACATGGCCGGACAAGAAATCCACATTCAAACAGTCTGTAGCAGTTGTTTCAATATCTGTAGTAGTTGGCGTGTTCATTGCTATTATTGACTATTTAGTACAATATGGCGTGAATTATATAACAACATTATAGAGCGAGGGTGAATGTATGGCAGAGGCAAAATGGTATGTAGTTCATACTTATTCAGGATATGAGAATAAGGTCAAAGCCAATATCGAGAAAACAATAGAGAACAACAAGCATCTTGCAGAACAGATTCTTGAGGTACGAGTACCTATGGAAGAAGTAGTAGAGATGAAGAATGGTGTTAAGAAAACTGTTCAGAGAAAGTTGTTCCCCGGATATGTGCTTCTCAATATGGACATGAATGACGATACATGGTACGTTGTGCGTAATACACGCGGCGTTACCGGATTCGTAGGACCGGGAAGTAAGCCGGTTCCGCTTACAGAAGCTGAAATGAAACCGCTTGGTATCAGAACAGAATCTGTTTCTGTTGATTTTGAAGAAGGAGATACCATTGCTGTTGTGGCAGGAGTATGGAAGGACACCGTTGGTGTTGTTCAGAAGATGGATCGCAACAAGCAGACAGCAACCATCAATGTTGAATTGTTTGGTAGAGAAACTCCGGTTGAAATCAGTTTTGCAGAAGTGAGAAAAGTATAAATTGGTTTTTACTGAATATTCAGTGAAAATATATTGCGGATGGGCATGGCTCGGACGCATGGCAACAAGTTAAGGGATGTACATCCCAGTGGGAGCAAGGGCAAATCGTTTGCTTTCCTTGCGCCGAATTACCACATTATAGGAGGTGCCACAATGGCAAAGAAAGTAACAGGTTATATCAAATTACAGATTCCTGCCGGCAA
>JAZNLG010000127.1:0-3109 GCA_045578965.1 Lachnospiraceae bacterium
GGCTCCGGTGGAAAAAGGGCAGATTGTGGGATATGAAAGATATATTTTAAACGATAAAATTCTTGCCGAATTTCCGATTCGAACGGCGGAAAAGGCTGATAAAATCACGCTTTGGTATTGTTTTGGTAAAATTGTTGAAAATTTTTTGATTTAAAACGAAAAAATGTCAAAATATGCTAGAAGATTTGACAGACTTATGTTATACTTTTAGAGTGTGTGGATTTTTTGCTGTAATAAGATGAAAAGTATGCAGATTGTCTATGCAAACTGTCATTTTGTGAAAGAAAAATGCACCGTGAATAGTATAATTTTTATTAAAAATCATAAATGGAGGTCAACAAAATGAGTACTACTTCAACAAGTGAAGCGAGACAGAGAATTAATGCTTTGCTCGACGAAAACAGTTTCGTTGAAATAGGGGCACTTGTAAGCGCAAGAGCTACTGATTTCAATCTGAAGCAGCTGGATACTCCTTCTGACGGTGTTATTACCGGATACGGAGTAATCAACGACAATCTTGTGTATGTTTACAGCCAGGATGCATCCGTTATCAACGGTACCATCGGTGAAATGCATGCCAAGAAAATTGCAAATCTTTATGATTTGGCTATGAAGATGGGTGCACCGGTAATCGGTCTCATCGATTCAGCCGGCTTAAGATTACAGGAGGCTACTGATGCGCTGAATGCATTCGGTGAAATTTACTTAAAGCAGTCTTTGGCGAGCGGTGTAATTCCTCAGATTACAGCAATCTTCGGAACTTGCGGCGGCGGACTTGCAGTAATCCCTTCTTTAACCGATTTTACTTTTATGGAAGAAAAGAAGGCTAAATTATTCGTAAACTCTCCTAATGCATTGGAAGGTAACGAAATAGGAAAATGTGATACATCTTCTGCACAGTTCCAGTCAGAAGAAAGCGGTTTGGTTGATTTTGTGGGTTCTGAAGCAGAGATTATGGGACAGGTTCGTCAGTTGGTATCTCTTCTCCCCGGAAATAATGAAGAAGAAGCAGAATTTACCGAATGCGCAGATGATTTAAATCGCTTATGTTCTCAGGTGGAAGCCGGAGCGGGTGATGCAGTAATTGCATTAAGCGATATTGCGGATGACGGAATGTTCGTGGAAGTAAAAGCAGGCTATGGCAAAGATATGGTTGTTGGTTTGATGAAATTAAACGGAATGACCGTAGGTGCTGTGGCAAACAGAAGTGAAATTTACGGAGAAGACGGTAAAGTTGCTGAGAAATTAGGTGAAGAACTTTCTGTTCGCGGATGTGAAAAGGCTGCAGATTTTATCAATTTCTGTGATGCATTTTCAATCCCTGTATTATCTCTTACCAACGTTAAAGGCTTTAAGGCTACAAAGTGTGCTGAAAAGGGTATGGCGAAGGCTGTTGCGAAACTTACATATGCATTTGCAAATGCTACCGTTCCCAAGGTAAACGTCATTACCAAGAAGGCATTCGGTAGTGCATATGTGGCAATGAACTCCAAGGCAATCGGTGCAGATGTTACTTTTGCATGGGACAAGGCTGAAATCGGAACCATGGATGCAAAACTTGCTGCTAAGATTATGTATGACGGCGAAGGTGCTGATGTTTTAGATGAGAAGGCAAAAGAATACGCTGCATTACAGAACAGTGCATTGAGTGCTGCAAAGAGAGGTTATGTAGATTACATTATTTCTGCAGCAGAAACACGTAAGTATGTAATCGGTGCTTTCGAAATGCTTTACAGCAAGAGAGAAGACCGTCCTGCAAAGAAGCATGGCACAGTATAATTCGGAAAGGATAACACAACTATGAAAAAAATAATAACTTTGATTTGTTGTGTGCTTTTCTCCATGCTGCTTTTGACCGGTTGTGCAAGTCAGGAAGTGAATTTAGATGATGCTCAGACACAGCAGGTAGAAGATAATGTGAAATCATTAATCAGCCTTGTTGTGGTAGAACTTCCGGCAGATGCTTCTGCAGATGCTGATTGGACAGCCAATGCCGCTTACAGTGAAGCGGATCGAGAAGTGCAGTTGAACCTGTCAAAAGATTTATGGGAAGAATTGCAGACAAAATGGAAAAAAGAAAACAACTTAAAGATTGAAGCACAGTCCACTTACGAGAGCGCAATTACTTCATACCTTGCTTCGGAAGAAGAGAACGGTACACCCACAGGCTTGGTAGATGGTTATGTGTATGCTCCCGCAGAGGATGGTTTCACCGTAACTGCTACTTTGCTAACAGACGTAAGAAACGTGGAAATGGTTGTTTTATATGATGAAGATATGTATATTACAAGCGTATCTTTTAACCCTGTTTACACCTTTGGTGAAAATATGGAAAAAGCAGCGTTAAATACGCTTCTTGGTATGGGAACCGTATTTGCAATTTTAGTTCTTATTATGTTGATTATTTCAAGCTTCTCATTGATTTCCAAGTTTGAAAAAGCAGCAGCAAAGAGAAAAGAGAACAAGGCCGCAAAGAAGGCTGCCAAAGCAAAGGGTGATGCAGTAGATAATACCATTGCACAGATCATTGAGAAAGAAGAAACAGAACTTGCCGATGATTTGGAACTGGTGGCTGTTATTAGTGCTGCAATTGCCGCATACGAAGGAAGCACTTCAACAGAAGGCTTTGTTGTAAGAAGTATTAAGAAGTCAAATAAAAGAAGCTGGAAAAGCACGCTTAATTAGGAGGAAATAAAAGATGAAAAATTATACAATTACCGTTAATGGAAACGTATATGACGTTGTTGTAGAAGAAGGTGCAGGCAGTGGTGTAGCTCCCGTTGCGGCTCCTGTAGTGAAAAAGGCAGCACCCGTTGTTGCAGCGGCTCCCGCAGCTGCTCCTGCAGCAGGTGGTGCAGGAAGCATTAAGGTAGAAGCAGGTGCTGCAGGTAAGATATTTAAGATTGAAGCTAAGGTTGGACAGGCTGTAAAGAAGGGTGACGCTGTTGTTATTCTTGAAGCTATGAAAATGGAAATCCCTGTTGTTGCTCCCGAAGATGGTACAGTAGCAAGCATTGATGTTGCTGTAGGTGATCCTGTAGAAGCAGGCGCAGTTCTCGCTACATTGAACTAATCATTTTTAGGTTAAAAATTTACAGGAGGTTTCTAA
>JAZNLG010000128.1:0-44370 GCA_045578965.1 Lachnospiraceae bacterium
AACACAGATATATAAGATTCGTGTTTGCGAAATAATATTATATAAGTTTGATGTAGTTTAAAACGGAGGTGTCAATAATGAAAAAGACCTATGTAACATCTATGCCGAACCACATCGGCGCATTTTTAAAAGCAAGTAAATGTTTCTCGGCCTTAGGTATTAACATTACACGCGTAAGTTATAACAAGGCTGTAGACTCGCACACCTTATTTATTGATGCGGAAGGAACTGAGGAGCAACTGAAAAAGGCGGATGCAGAGCTTGAAAAAATCGGTTATTTACAGAACGATAAGGAGAAGAACAGTATCGTTTTACTGGAATTTAAGTTGAAAGACGAACCGGGAAGCGTAACGGCAATTCTTATGCTTATTAACGATTTTAATTTTAATATTTCTTATATCAGTTCCCAGGAAAACGGAACGGATTATCAGCTTTTTAAAATGGGTTTGTATGTGGATGAACCGGATAAAATTACCCGATTTTTAGACGAAGCAAAGAAGTTATGTAAGGTGCGGGTAATCGATTACAACAGCACGGAAAAAGTATATGACAACAGCATCTTTTATCATAATTATGTAGCAGGGCTTGCCGGAATGATGGGACTTTCGGAAGAAGTGAAGCAGGAACTTCTGGTGCACGTTAATCTTGCCATGCAGACCTTGGATGAGCAGGGACTGTCGCCGTATCGTACCTTTGACAGTATCAGCAAATTTGCGGAATTGTTAGCTGCGTCCAAGGGGGAGCATTTTATCCCGAGAATCACGCAGCATCAAATAACGGATAACACGGATATTACCATCATAGAGCCCCCTTGCGGAAGCAATGTTATCATCATAAAAAGTCTGGGCGAAGTATTGTTTTTGGATACGGGTTATGCCTGCTATCAAGAGGAAATGCTGCAACTGATTCACAAGATTCTTCCGGATTTTGAACATATGAAAAAACGTGTGCTTTTAACCCACGCGGATGTGGACCATTGCGGACTTTTGCCGCTGTTTGATGAAGTGATTGCCAGCCATAAATCAGCCGTATGCCTAAGCAATGAGTATGAGGGCGTCAGTGGCTACAGGGAGCAGAACCCCTTGCATAAGCCGTATATTAATATTTGTAAAATTTTAACGTCCTATGCGCCTGTAAACCCTTCTAAAATTATCGTGCCTTGGGAAAATAAAGAAGAAATATCAGAGCCTTTGACACAAATTGGATTCTTCGATTTCGGTGAGTTGCATTTTGAGGTGTATGAGGGTAAGGGTGGCCATTTGCCCGGCGAAATCGTGTTGATTGACTATAAACATCACATTGCTTTTACGGGAGATGTGTATATTAATTTGCGGGGACTGACGCCGGAGCAGGCAGAGTATAATCAGTATGCCCCTATCTTAATGACTTCCGTGGATACGGACTCGGGGCTGTGTGCAGATGAAAGGAAAGCCATTCTTCAGCGCTTGGGTGTCGGAAACTGGCAGATTTTCGGTGCCCACGGCTATAAAAAAGAGTATTCCGTGAATATCTGAAAATATTACGTAAAAATAGCATAAAAACCTTGTTATTTCCGCATAAAATGTGTAAAATTGATATTTGGTAGACTATGCGCGGATACAATGCATCAAGTTATGGCAAAGCCGGCATTTGGAGAATGCCGGCGAAAACTGATTTTATAAAGTGAAATTAGGGTATACGCGAGTTAAGAAATTTAAGGAGAAATAACATGAGTTTAATCAAGAAGCCGGTTACCGGCATGAAGGACATGCTTCCTGAAGAAATGCAAATCAGGGACTATGTAATGGATGAAATCAAGAATACTTACGCAAAGTTTGGGTTTTCACACATTGAAACCCCTTGCGTGGAGCATATAGAGAACCTTTGCAGTAAGCAGGGTGGTGAAAATGAGAAGCTTATTTTTAAGGTGTTAAAAAGAGGCGAGAAGTTAAACCTTGAAGCTGCCAAGGAAGAAAATGACTTGGTTGACAGCGGTTTACGTTACGATTTGACCGTGCCTTTGGCAAGATTCTATGCAAATAATGCTGCAAACTTAAACCAGCCTTTTAAGGCGTTACAGATGGGTAACGTGTGGCGTGCGGACAGACCCCAGAAGGGACGTTTCCGCCAGTTTGTACAGTGTGATATCGATATCCTTGGCGAGCCTTCCAACTTGGCTGAAATTGAGTTGGTGCTTGCAACCACAACACTTCTCGGAAAACTTGGCTTTGAGAATTTTAAGGTACACATCAACGAACGCCGTATCTTGAAAGCAATGGCGGCTTACAGCGGTTTTGCCGAGGAAGATTATGACCAGGTATTTATCCAGTTGGATAAAATGGACAAGATTGGTATCGACGGCGTGAAGGAAGCACTTTTAGGATGTGAATTTGCAACCGAATGCGTTGAGAAGTATATGACTCTCTTCGATAAAATGAATGCTGCAGAAGACAAGCTTGCTTTCTTGAAAGAAGAGCTTGGCGATTGCCTGGAAGAAGGCGTAGCTGATAATCTTGCGGAGATTTTTGCAACCGTGGAAGCCGCTAAGAAGGCAGACTGTGAGATTATGTTTGACCCCACACTTGTGCGCGGTATGAGCTACTATACAGGTACCATTTTCGAAATCGAAATGAAGGAATTAAACTGCAGTGTTGCAGGCGGCGGAAGATACGACAAGATGATTGGTAAGTTTACCGGAAATGATACTCCCGCATGCGGTTTTTCAATTGGTTTCGAAAGAATTATCACAATTCTTTTAGAAAGAGGATTTAAGGTTCCCAATGCGGATAATAAGATTGCTTTCCTTTTAGAGAAGGGAATGGATGCGGCAAGAACCGGTGAAATCATCGCAGAAGCCCAGGCACTTCGTGAAGAAGGTAAAATTGTTCTGGTAGCCAAGATGAACAAGAATAAGAAGTTCCAGAAGGAACAGCTTATGAAAGACGGTTATACTGAATTTAAGGACTTCTATAGAGAAGCGTTGAAGAATTAGTCTAAAAATGATGTGCAGGATATAAAACTGCATTCGAAGAAAGAATAAAATCAATGAACTGACGTGAGCAGTTGAAGGAGAAGAAAAATGGCTGAATCAATGAAAGGCTTAAAAAGAACCCATCGTTGTACTGAGGTAAGCGAAGCGAACCTTGGACAGGTAATTACCGTAATGGGATGGGTGCAGAAGAGCAGAAACAAAGGCGGAATTATTTTTACAGACTTAAGAGACAGAACCGGTCTTTTACAGATTATTTTTGAACAGGGCGAAAACGGAGATTTCGTAAATGCGGAAGATTTTGAGAAGGCAGAGAAACTTCGTAGTGAATTCGTTGTTGCGGTAACCGGTAAAGTCGTAAAACGTGGCGGCGCGGCAAACGAAAACTTAAAGACCGGTACGATTGAAGTACGTGCAACAGGACTTCGTATTTTATCAGAGGCAGAAACACCGCCTTTCCCCATCGAAGCAAACTCCAAGACCAAGGAAGAATTGCGCTTAAAGCACAGATACCTTGACTTAAGAAGACCTGACTTACAGGGCAATATCATTATGCGTAGCGAAGTAGTAAACAAAATCCGTAACTTCCTTGCAGATGAAGGATTTCTTGAGATTGAAACCCCGATTCTTATGAAGTCTACACCGGAAGGCGCAAGAGACTACCTTGTTCCCAGCCGTGTGCATCCCGGAAACTTTTATGCTTTGCCCCAGTCACCCCAGCTTTACAAGCAGTTGTTGATGTGTTCAGGTTATGACCGTTATTTCCAGATTGCAAAGTGTTTCCGCGACGAAGACTTACGTGCGGACAGACAGCCTGAATTTACCCAGGTGGATATGGAATTGTCTTTCGTGGATGTAGAAGATGTTTTAGATGTAAATGAGAGACTTTTAAAGAAAGTCTTTGAAGATACCATCGGCGTGGAAGTGAGCCTTCCTTTGCCCAGAATCACCTGGCAGGATGCTATGGACCGTTTCGGTTCGGACAAGCCCGATACACGTTTCGGTATGGAGTTACAGAACGTATCTGACGTAGTTGCAGGTTGTGGTTTCAGCGTATTTACAGGTGCACTTGAAAACGGTGGTTCCGTACGTGGTTTGAATGCCAAGGGCCAGGCAGGTATGCCCCGTAAAAAAATTGATGCCCTTGTAGAATTTGCAAAGGGTTATGGTGCCAAAGGTCTTGCTTATCTCGCAATTAATGAAGACGGTACTTACAAGTCATCTTTTGCTAAATTTATGACAGAAGAAGAACTTGCTAAATTGGTAGAAGCAATGGATGGACAGCCCGGCGACTTACTTTTATTTGCGGCAGACAAGAATAAAGTGGTTTGGGATGTTTTAGGCGCGCTTCGTTTGGAACTTGCCAAGTCTATGGAATTGATTGATAACAGCAAATATAACTTCCTTTGGGTAACCGAATTCCCTCTCTTAGAGTGGGATGAGGAAGAGAAGCGTTTCGTAGCGGTTCATCACCCGTTTACAATGCCTATGGATGAGGATATTCCTTACCTTGACAGCGACCCCGGACGTGTACGTGCTAAGGCTTATGACATCGTATTAAACGGTACAGAGCTTGGTGGCGGTAGCGTGCGTATCCATCAGGGTGATATCCAGAGCAAGATGTTTGATATGCTTGGATTTACACCGGAACAGGCACACAGTCAGTTTGGTTTCCTCTTGGATGCATTCAAGTATGGTGTACCCCCTCACGCAGGACTTGCTTACGGTCTTGACCGTATGATTATGCTTATGGTAAAAGCTGAGTCCATCCGTGACGTAATGGCCTTCCCGAAGGTAAAAGATGCTTCCTGTCTTATGTCAGAAGCGCCTAATGTGGTAGATCCTAAGCAGTTGGAAGAACTTTGCATTAAGGTCGACTTACCTGCAGAAGAAGAGTAAATAGTTGCAATAAACAGCAATCCTCCCGTTTTATGACGGGAGGATTCTTTGCAAAGAAGAAAAATATAATGGGGTCACTTTTTAAAAATATGCATGGGAGAAGTAATGATGATTCATATATACTGGGCCGATTTAAATGTTTTACAAGAATCTTATGATGAAAAAGTAAATATGTTACATGCATCCAGAGCGGATAAACTAAAGAATTATAAAATGCCTGCAGACCGAATTCGTATTCTGGGGGCAGGACTTCTTCTGGAAAAGGGCCTGGAGGACTATTTAGGCGCAGATTTACCCAAGGATGATTGTGGCAGAGCGGTTATTCATTATTCTTATGGTGCGCACGGAAAGCCTTATTTAAAAGACTATCCCGATGTACATTTTAGTCTGTCGCATTCCGGTAATATGGCTGTTTTGGCATTGGCTGGCAGTGAGGTGGGAATTGATGTACAGGAAAAGAGGGAGGTTAGTGATAAAGTTGCGAAACGTTTTTATCACGAAGAAGAAAAGAAGTTGCTTGAATGTACTGCATCAGCGGAAGTAAAAGAGGCTTTGTTTTATCAACTTTGGACAGGAAAAGAAGCCTACATAAAGTACACCGGTGAAGGAATGGCGCGGAACTTGCATGATTTTGCTGTGGATCCGGTTGGAGGACATATTTTGGTTGAAGGGAAAACGGTTGCATTTTATACTTCAATTGATCTGGAAATAAAAGATTATTATTGCAGCATTGTGTTCGACAAAAAAACAACTGAAATCAGTAAAATTATCAAAATCAACCTATAATTATGTGGTGCATTTGTGTAAAATGTACAAAGAAAAAAGGTTTGATTGTCAAAGTTTACGATAGACGAAAGTATATAGAATGTGGTATTGTAAGTATAGGGGATTTTTTTTGAACGTATATTTGTTGTGACCTGAGTTGGAGGACAGAATGGAAAGAGACAAATTGACCGGTTTGTTTTTGTTCAATGATTTCTTGAAAGTTGCATCGAGCAAACTGGAAGAAAGTGATGAAAAGGACACCATGGTGGTTATATCCACGGACATCACAAAGTTTAAGTACATAAATCGCTTATATGGTTATGAAGCGGGAGATCGCCTGATTCAGCAGTTGGCTGAACTTACTGTATTGCAGGAAGGATATGTGATTGCCTGCAGACCATACTCTGATCATATTGTAAGTTTGTTCAATATCGGACAATTAACATGGGAATGCTTTGAAGAGAAGTTAAAAGAAATTCAAGATGATTTCGTGAACCGACATAAAACAGAATTTCCTAAGGCGTCTTTGCATTTAAATACAGGCGTTCATGTGATTGAAAGCAAATATGAGAATATAGCATCGGCGATTGATAAGGCCAATGTTGCCCGTCGTAGTGTCAAAGGTAATTATAGTGTTCCCTGTGCCCGCTATAATCAAAAAATTGAAGAGACAAAAGAAGGAGACGTTAAAATTCTTCCGATTTTTGATAAGGCATTGGAAGACGAGTCGATTCTTGTTTATTTTCAGCCAAAGGTTAGTGTCAGCGAGAATACAGTTGTTGGTGCTGAAGCACTTACAAGACTAAAAGATGATGACGGTAATATTATTCCGCCTGCACTTTTTATCTCCGTTTTGGAAAACAGCGGTAAAATTTTGGAGTTGGACTGGTATGTAATGCGGTATGTCTTTGCTAAGATTCGTAAGTGGTTGGATGAAGGTAAGACACCCAAAAGGATATCCATTAACTTAAGTAAATTGCATTTTTATTATGATAATTTGGTAACAGATATTATTCGTGAATTTGATTCTTACAATATCTCGCCGGAATACATTGAATTTGAAGTGACCGAATCGGTATTCTTTGAAGAAGCACAACTCATTATAAATAAAATTGAGAAACTTCGCGAACGTGGATTCCGTGTCAGTGTGGATGATTTCGGAGCAGGTTATTCTTCTTTAAATCTGATCGGTATTTTACCTGTGGATATCATTAAACTTGACAAAGGTTTTATCAAAAACAGTCTTGGTAATAACAAAGGTAAAAATATTATCAAGGGTTTGATTTCCATTTTGAATGAAATTGATATGGAGATTGTCTGTGAAGGTATTGAAACCAAGGAAGAAGAAAAAATTGTCTATGAGTTCGGATGTGATTCCATGCAGGGATTTTTATATGACAGACCGATTCCGGTAGAAGATTTTGAACGTAAATATGTATGTTAAATAAAACAGTCTTCGGTGTAAACCGAAGGCTGTTTCTGTTATGGCAACGAACGTTATTTTATTTTGATGAATAAAATATAGAAAAGAATAACAGGAGATTTTTATGGCAGAAACCATTATTTTGGATGCCGGGCACGGAGGTGCCAATCCCGGTGCTGTGTACGGTGGCAGGCGAGAGAAGGATGATGCATTGGCCTTAACCCTTGCAGTGGGAGAGATTCTTGAAGATAAGGGGTTTAACGTATATTATACGCGAACGGACGATGTATATGAATCACCTTATCAGAAGGCTATGGAAGCAAATACATTGGGAGGCGATTTTTTTGTTTCCATTCATAGGAATTCCAGTGTTTATCCGAATCAGTACAGCGGAGTGGAAACGCTGGTATATAATAATGAGAGTCCGGCTTATGAAATGGCAGTAAATATTAATCGGGAACTGGAACGCATTGGTTTTATCAATTTGGGTGTGAATGAAAGACCGAATTTGGTTGTACTGAACCGTACACAGATGCCGGCGGTGCTGGTAGAAGTTGGATTTATCAATACGGATAACGATAATGAGTTGTTCGATAGACGTTTCATGGAAATTGCCTGGGCTATTGCTCAGGGCATTGTAAGAACTTTTTATCCGGGCTGGGATATTTATCCGTTGTAGGAAGAGAATTCATAAGTTTGGAATAAAAGTTCGCAAATGAACTTTTGCACGTGAGTGATGTTGCGAAGCAACAGTGTTTCATTTTGTGAGTTGTGCATAATATTTCGCTTTATATGTTGATATAAAGTAAAAGCGCCGCATTTTCATACGGCGCTCTACATACATTTCTTATATTCTGTTATTTTGCCTGTGAAAGCAGGTAAATCAAAGGTGAATTCCAGTAAATGGTAATTTCGTTGGTAGAGTAGCAACTGTCGTTGTCTACGTAGCACATACCACCGGTTGAACTTGATAAAACTGCCTTAGCATAAGGGTCGTCAGCATTTGTGTTCGGACCGCCTACCAACATACCGGGCATTGTCTGACCAAGTACCTGTGAAGGTCTGTGGTGCGTATGGTCAGGAGACCAACTTCCGTAACCTGTTACGTAGCAGTAACCCAAAGGATTTGCTCCGAGCAGGTAATCCAACTGATGCTGTGCATAAGAAGAATAGTTGGCATTGCCGGTAAACTTAGCAGCCATATGGTAAAGGATACCATGGTTTGCAACGGTCATATTACTTCCCCAAGGATAACTTCTTTCCAGACAAATGTAATATGCATCTTTCTCTGCAGTTTTAATGTTTTCATCACATTCGGCAACAATTTTATCAATAAATTTCTGAGCCAGTTCTGCGTCGGTCTGTAATGCTTCATCCGCAGTCAGATAAGAGTACATTCCGTAATATCCGATATCTGCCCAACCTAAACCTTTGATATTGTTCTCTTCATACATTGCTTTGGCTTTGTCAAAGTAAGCAGTATCTCCGGTCGCAAGATAAAGTTCCATTGCTGCCCAGAAGATTTCATCGTAGAATTTACCGTCGGGATATTCACCGGTAACAATTTCTTCGGGATTCACAAAGCCGGTTAATGTTTCTTCGTTGTCAATTAAGTACTTGTATGCTTTTACGGCAGCATCTTTGCATGTTGCTGCAAATTCAGCGTCATATTCTGCATAAATAACGGATGCACGAGCCATTACTGCTGCAAAGTCACCGGTAGCGGTAGGAGATACGGGAGATACCAGTAAGGGCGCAACTTCAGCGGTTGCTTCCACGGTTTCGGGGAAGTTAGCGCAGGTTACTTTGTGGTATACGCCACCATCGGCACGCTGCATTTTTAACATCCAGTCTAATTCGTATTTTGCTTCATCCAGTAAATCAGGAACGCCGTTTCCGCTTTCGGGGATATCATAGTCATCGCCTCTTGCGCCTTCACTGTCCTGATAAGTAATGAATAAGTCCATTACGGTTTTGGCACCGGGTGATACGTAACGTCCGTAGTCACCTGCATCATGCCAACCGCCGGTTACATCAATAACTTCGCCGGTTTCATAAACGGTAGTTTCCTGTACGTGACATTCTGCATGGGCAAAGTCACCGGCAAGAGATTCATCCAATACGCATCCGCATCTCTGTAAGTAGAGCATACGTACGACGTCTTTATACAAATCATCATATACGTTGTCAGCAATGGTAAATTCATAAGATTCGCCGATTCCGTCTACGATAACTTTATATGTACCGGGAGTTGTCAAATCTGAGAAATCACCTTTTACCTGAGCACCGTCACCGGATTTAGAGTTTGCAAATTCGGTAGTTAATTTTCCGGAGTATACTACGTTGTTGTTGGAATCAACAATAGTGTAATCGGTAATATCGGGGTTGTACTTACAGATTAAAACTTTTTCGTCCGAAGGCTTGTAACCAACCTGGTTAATTTTTACCGGGACGGGAGTGGGAAGGGGTTCCAAAGCCATAGCATTGGAAGCATCCTTAATGGTAAGTACGAAATTGTCAATGTAAACTTTGTGCGCGAGCGTGGTATCCAAGTCACCCTGTTCACCTAAGTTAAAGCAGAGGCGGGGAGCAGGATCGCTGGCTTCACCCATAGTGAATTCTGCAGTAACGGTCTGTTTTTCGGTTCCGATACGTTTGTCTTTTTCGATGTAGTACGGGTGGAAGTCGCCGCCGTTAATCTGGAAACGCCATTCGATATCACGTTCGATATCTGAGTAGATGTCAAAGGATACGGTATAAACACAGCCCATATTTAAGCAGTAGCCGTCGCGGAAAATTTGTACGGCATATTCCATACCGCCTGCATGTTTGATATCTACAACGAGTTCGCCGTTTTCAGCATAAAGGTCGAAAGTACCGCCATTACCGTAAACGCCCCATTCGCCTTTGGTGTTATCATCAAAATGGTCGTCAATGATGTTGGTACCATCCACTAAATTGTTACCGAAACCTTCGATAACGCCGTTGTCGGAACTTTCTTCCGAAACTACTTCGGATACATCTTCGGAAACCTGGGATTCGGTTTCACTTGTTACGTCTTCTTCCGGCTGACCGCAGGCAAAAAGGGAAAATGCCATAACGGTACTTAAAAGAAGCGCAAGCAACTTTTTCGATTGCATAAAAGCAACCTCCTTTCTGAGTAAATGGGTTTTTATATAATAGTTTAAATAGAACATCTGTTCTTTACACTCTTTTAAATTTGTGTTAAAATAAGTGAAAAATAAACCATTTATATTTTACTATAGAAGTTATAAAAAAGGAATAGAAAATAGTACAAAATAAACAGAAAAGTATAAAAATCGTATTTGTTATATAAGTTTGAAAAAGCGGAAGGAATAAGGGAATGAAGTTTATACATTGCGGAGATTTACATTTGGATTCGAAATTGGAAAGTAATATCGGTAAGGAAAAAGCAAAAGAACGTCGAAATGAAATTTTACTTACATTTCAGCGCATTGTGGATTTTGCCAAAAAAGAGGGCGCTACTGCCGTTTTGATAGCGGGAGACCTTTTTGATACCAGGAATATTGCGGCAAAGGCCAGAAATCTTGTGTGGGATTTAGTGGTCGGAAATCCTGAAATTGATTTTTTGTACCTGAGAGGAAATCATGATTGGAACACTAATTTTACGGAAGGTCGCATTCTGCCGTCTAATTTCAAATGTTTCGGTACGGATTGGATGGAATACCGGTATGATAATGTATCTGTCTGGGGCAAAGAAACCATGGAGGATGATGCGCATTATGCGTCTTTGATTACGGAACCGGACCGGGTAAATATCGTAATGCTGCACGGACAGGAAGTGCGGAGCAATGTCAAAGACGATGCGAGTCTGATTGCATTACCTGCATTAAAAAATCGTAATATTGATTATCTTGCTTTGGGACATATTCACTCATATAAACGTGAAATTCTGGATGACAGAGGCGTATATTGTTACAGCGGCTGTCCTGAGGGGCGCGGTTTTGATGAGTGCGGTGAGAAAGGGATTGTGTTGTTAGAGATAGAAGACGGAACGGTAAACAGTCGCTTTGTGCCTATGGCAGGACGTATTCTTCATGAAGTACGGGTTGATATTTCCGGTAGGGAGACTTCCACGGATATTTTGCAGGCTGTCAATGATGCTGTAGCGCATATTCCGTCCAAAGATATGGTTAAGGTGGTCTTGACAGGATATTATACGGTGGATACTGAGAAAGATTTTACTTATTTCAGTCAGGCAATGGAAGGGCATTTTTACTTTTTAAAATGGAAAGATGAGTCCAGACTGGCAATTGATTACAGGGAATATGAAAATATGATTTCCTTAAAAGGTGAATTTGTACGAACCGTAATGAACGGCAAAGAGACAGAGAATGAGAAAGAAGAAATGATTCTTTTGGGACTTCGTGCATTATCGGGGGAGGATTTAGGAGTATGAGATTAATATCATGTTATATAGAGAATTTTGGGAAATTAAACAGATTCTCTTACGATTTTGCAGAAGGAATAAATGTCATATGTGAAAGCAACGGATGGGGCAAAACTACTCTTGCGGCTTTTTTAAAGGCCATGTTTTACGGGATGGAACACAGTACCAAAAGAAATGTGGACGACAATGAGTATAAGAAATACCAGCCGTGGAACGGCGGTGCTTACGGCGGCAATCTAATTTTTGAAACAGATGGAAAAAAGTATCGTGTAGAGCGTTTTTTTGGATTAAAAGACAAAGAAGATACTTTTGTATTTTATGATGAGCAAACCGGCTTGAAAAGTGATGCGTATACGGAGAATTTGGGAGAAGAACTGTTTGGTATTGACCGAGTCGCTTTTGAACAGAGCATTTTTTTGAAGCAGGGAATGTATGGAATCAGTATGACAGACAGTGTAGCCACAAAAATGAGCGGTTTGATGGCAAGCGGTGATGACATTGACTGTTATAAGGTAGCCTGTGACCGGCTTGAAACTGAAATGAGAATATATAAGAAGACCGGAAATAAAGGCAAAATTGCTGAACTTACGGAAGAGATAAACGAACTGGGGCACCGGATTGCGGAAGCAAAGCAGACCGGAGAAACTTTAAAAGATTGGCAGAATAAGGCTCGGGATTATAGTGCGGAAATAAATGAATGTAGGAAACGGAAAGAAGGTTTGAAAGAGCAAATCCGTAAAGCGGGAGAATTGGCTGCATTGCAGGAGAAACATAAGCATTATCTGGCTATTCTTGCGGAAAAAGAAAAACTTGGGCAAAAGGTGGAAGAATTGGATTATTTCTTCAGGAACGGTTTGCCGAAAGAAGAGGAATTAGAAGAATACCGTAATAAGTTTTTTGACTATAGGAGCGAACCGCAGAAGGAGGAGGCAATTTGTCAGAGTTACAAATATCCTCAATTGGTAAAAGTATTGTCCGAAAATCCAATGTCGGAAGAAAGTGTGGAGGCTTGTGAACGGAAATGGGATGTTATTCGGAAAAATGAGAGACTGTTGGATGAGAAGGAAGCACAACTTCAGAAATTACAGTTAAATGATGTAGAGAAAAAGGCTGAACAGAAAGCTGATACAGAACGATATCGCAGACAAATGACGGGCTGCCTTATTGTAGCGGTAATTGCCGTGGTTTGTATTATAATAGCAGCTGTTTTACAGAAATGGCTGTATGCCGTACCGGCAGTCATTATTTTGATAGTCAGTATTGCTGTTTTTATATTGAAGCAGAAGCAAATGCAGAAAAATAATATAGAAGATAATGCTGAACTGGTACAGACAGAAGCAGAGTATGAAGAATTGCAAAAAAGTGTGGAAAGTGCTAAAAAAGCCTTGCTTATGTATTTGCAGGATTTTCATCCGGAATCGGTGGAGGAAATTCCGACACTTTTAAACCGAATCCGCATTACGATTATGGAAACGGATGCAGAGGAAAAAAGGAGACGGCAACATCGGGAGGCGGAAACTCAAATTGCAGAAGAAAAGGCACATTTGCGAGAAGAAATTATTCTGTTTTTACGAAAGTATTATGGCGAGGTTACCGAAGCGGAAGAATATTTGTTGAAAGAAATTGCCGGTAAACGTAATGATTATATCAATTTGAGTAAGCAATACGAAGAAAAGTGTATGCAGTTATCTCAAACGGAAAAAGGGGAAGAAGTAGCACCGGAGCAATTGATTCCCATTGAAACACTACAGCAGCAGGAAAAAACGGTAGAGCAGGAAATAGTGTTAAAAGAAGAGTACCTAAGACAGGTAAAATCCACCATTTTAAAATATACACAAGTAATGGAAGATTGTGAAAAATGGGAAATGGAGAAGCAGGATATGGAAGAGGTACTGGGAGAATATAAGAGTAAGTATAATCTTTTGGAAAAGACCCTGAAATATCTGCAAACTGCCCAGACGGAGTTTTCTTCACGTTATTTAAAGAAAATCAATGAAGGATATCACAAATATGCCAGATTGATAAATGAAGAAAGTCTGAATCATTCTGATATGGATTTAAAACTGGCAATCAAAACAGAAGAAGGCGGAGCAAGAAGAGATGTGGCATATTTTAGTCGCGGTACAAGAGAGGCGATGGAATTGTGCTCCCGATTTGCCTTGGTAGATGCTTTGTTTGAAAAGGAAACACCGTTTGTAATTTTAGATGATCCTTTTGCAAATTTCGATGAAAAAACCATTGCAGGAGGTATGCATGTACTGGAACAGATTGCAGAGCAGTATCAAATTATTTATTTCACCTGCCATTTGTCAAGAAAATAACGAATTACGTCAGTAGGCTTGACTTTTTGGACATTCACTTCTAAAATAAAATTATAAAACATCTATTAGGGGTGGATGCTTATGAGAAAAATGGAAGAGGCGGTTTTAAATCATGTAAAGACATTGATTTCCCAAGCGAATAATATTGTTTGTGTGACCGGTTTGGGAACGTTGGTGGAGAGCGGCGGTATTGATTTCTGGGATATTGACCATTTGTGCCGTATTGAAAGGGAGTACGGGGATAGTCCGGAGGAATTATTATCTGCGGGTTTTTATGCCACCAAAAAAGAAAAGTTTTATAATTTTTATAAAAAAGAGGTCATCAGTACAATTCCGAAACCCAGTGAAACGTATGCTGCGTTAAAGAAATTGCAGGATATGGGAAAGTTGCGTGCTACAATCAGTTTGAATATTTGCGGATTGGAATATCGAAGCGGAATCCGCAATGTAATTGAATTCCAGGGGACGATTTATAATAATTATTGTCCGTTATGCAAAAAGAACTTTTCGCTGGAATACTTACTGGATGCCAAGGGCGTGCCGGTGTGTGATGATTGTAAAGTCGCATTACGTCCGGGGCTTCGGTTGTTTGGAGAAAGTGTGCGGAATGACAGGATGACCGAGGCTGCCGTTGCGTGTGCAAATGCAGATTTGGTTTTGGTACTTGGTACGAATTTATACGGTTCGAAAGTGAGATATTCTACAGGCCATTATACCGGTAATAAATTGATTTTAATCAATGAAGAAGAACATTTTACGGATCGATATGCGGACTATGTACTTTATGGTAAATGTAAGGATATTTTGCCCGGATTGGTAAATGATTTATAACCGGCGAAATTATTGGTATACCTGATTTGTAATGATAGGAAATGGCGAAAAGCCTCACGTTTTGTGGGGCTTTTATCGTGCAAATAAAAATGTAAGAGGAAAAATATGAGTAATCAAAAATCTGATATGGGTAGTGCAAGTGTACCGAAATTATTGGCTAAATTGGCAATTCCGGCAGTTGTGGCCCAGGTAGTAAATTTGTTGTATAACATTGTGGACCGCATTTACATCGGGCATATTCCGGAAATTGGAGCGGCAGCACTAACCGGAGTTGGGCTTTTTATGGCGATTTTAATGTTTATCAATGCGTTCGCAATGTTGGCAGGTGCCGGCGGAGCACCATTGGCAGCAATTGCTATGGGACAGCAGAATAATGAGAAGGCGGAGAAGATTATAGGAAACTGCTTTTCTTTGTTATTAGTTTTTGCGGTTATACTTACAATAGTATTTTATGTTTTTGCACCTGATTTGTTGGTGTTTTTTGGTGCAAGCGATGTGACAAAACCGTTTGCAGTAGATTATGCCAGAATCTATATTCTGGGGAGTGTATTTGTATTGATTGTGCTGGGAATGAATCCGTTTATTACGACGCAGGGATTTGCCAAAGTCAGTATGTTGACAACTATGATCGGAGCGCTGATTAATATTATTTTGGATCCTATATTTATTTTTGGATTTGATATGGGAGTAAAAGGTGCTGCGCTTGCCACAGTAATAAGTCAGATGATAGGTGCGACATGGGTTATTTGTTTTCTTACAAGTAAAAAAAGTATTCTGCGTCTGCGGATAAAAAATATGAAACTTATGCCCAAAATTTTTGGTCCCTGTCTTGCGTTGGGAATTTCTACTTTTGTCATGATGTCAACGGAAAGTTTGTTGTCTGTGAGTTTTACTTCGAGTTTATCGAAATACGGTGGTGATTTAGCGGTAGGTGCCATGACAATTCTTACCAGTGTAGCGTCGCTGATTATGATGCCACTACAGGGAATCTGTCAGGGTGGACAGCCAATTATCAGTTACAATTATGGCGCGAACAAAACAGAAAGGGTAAAACAGGCGTTTTATACCCAGTTTACCGTGTGCGTTATATATGCGATATCCTTTTGGCTGATTATTATGATAGTACCGAAGGTGTTTGCAGGTATTTTTTCTGATGATTTGGCGTTGGTGGAATATACGGGTCGGGCGATGAGAATATACATGGCGGGTATTTTTGCCATGGGATTTCAGATTGCATGTCAACAGAGTTTTATGGCATTGGGACAGGCTAAAATTAGCTTGATTATGGCTTGCCTACGAAAAATTGTGTTGTTAATTCCTTTGATTTTTATATTGCCCGCGATTTTTGAAAATAAGGTTGCAGCAGTATTTATGGCGGAACCGGTCAGTGACATATTGGCGGCTTTGGTTACTACGATAACCTTTTTTATTACGTTTCAAAAAATGCTTGGTCAAAGAAGTGAATCATAAGAAAAACTCCCGTTTTTAAGCGGGAGTTTTTGTATTATTCTTCTTTTGATGTATCTTCAGTTTCTTCCAAAGCGGGAGCAGGAAGTTTCATTAATACTTCTTCAATACGGTTCTGATTTATGGATTTAACGGTAAGAGTGGTTCCGTCTTCTAATTCGACGGTTTCGTTTTCTTCCGGAAGTTTATCCAGTTTCTCAATAATCAGGCCGCCTATGGAATCATAGTCTTCACTGCTGAAATTGGTGTCAATGGAATTATTGATATCGTCTAATTTCATACCGCCCGGTACAATATAAGTGTTGTCGCCTAAATCCTGAATTAATGTTTCTTCGTCTTCATCATATTCATCACGTATTTCTCCGACGATTTCTTCTAAAAGGTCTTCTAAAGTAATCATACCTTCCGTGGAACCATATTCGTTCAAGACCAGTGCGATGTTGGAAGAGGATTTACGCATTTCCATCATTAAATCGGAAGTCTTCTTGTATTCATAAGTGTAATAAGCATCTCGGATAATGTCCCGGATGGTAAATTTCTCGGGATCTTTTACAAAAAGGAAATCCTTTACGTTGATGATACCGATAATGTTGTCGGTTGTGTCCTTGTATACAGGGAGTCTGGTATACATATTCTCACGAAATACATCCATAACATCCTTATATGTAGCAGTATCCTCTACAGATACCATGTCAATGCGGGGAATCATAATGTCCTTGGCAAGAGAATCGCCAAAATCGAACACATTATATATCATTTCACGTTCTTCTTCTTCGATGACACCATCTTCATGGCTCACATCCACATAACTTCTTAATTCGCTTTCAGTCATGGCATTGTTCCTTTTGTTAGGGTCAATGCGGAAAATTTTTAAAATTCCCAAAGCAATTTTATCAACAATAAAAATGATAGGAGTCAGAATGATCATTAAAAAGCGAATAATGGGAGCATATAGTAGGGAAATTTTATCGGCATTAAGGTTTGCCCAGGTTTTGGGGACGATTTCTCCGCCTAAAAGTACCACGATTGTCAGGATTCCGGTTGCAAGACCGGTCATAAGGCTTACTTGGAGTCCAAGCGGCTCACTTAATGCAATTGCAATGGTAGTGGCTAATGAAGATGCCGATAAGTTCACGACATTGTTACCGATAAGAATTGCACTTAATAACTTACTGTAACTGTCAAGAATCTTAAGCACTAAGGCAGCTTTTTTGTTTCCTTCTTCTGTAAGACCGCGCATCTTGATGCGATTTACTGTTGAAAATGCAGTTTCTGCAGAGGAAAAAAATGCTGACAGAATAACCAGAATAATTAAAACTACAAGTTGAAAAAAGATTGCCGGGCTGATTACCGCCGGCGCTGCTGTTAAAATCAGACTGTCTGGGTCCAAAGTTTGTTACTCCTTTTCATAAAATAATATTCAGTCCTTAAAACATTTTTCGGACCGTTAGAGAAGAATATACAAAAAATTGTACTTTCTGTCAAGATATTTGACGGCGGGCATTGGGATAAATTAGAAAATTTGCTATGTTTTTACCGGCAATAATCATAACCGAAAAACTATCGGCATATTTTGAAACAGAATAGAAAAGTTGTATGAGGTGGCATGGATAAATGGATAAAAAAAACGTATCAGGGATAGTAAGAAATGAGTTGCCTTTGTGGGTTTTCGTCTTGTTAGGGGCTTATGCGGTAACAGGTATATTATTATTTTTGCTGGCTTTCCTGGTTTATCAGTTTCATTTGGCGGAGCAGGCAGTTGAAATTGCAATTATCGTAACATATATATTGGCAAACTTTATTGCAGGATTTGTGATGGGAAGAAAAAAGAAAGTAAAAAAATATCTATACGGATTTGGTATGGGAGTTACATATTTTGTTTTGCTGGTTGTTGTCAGTCTGATTGCAAATCACGGACTGCAGGATTTTGCAGGAAATTTCTTTACGACACTGGCAATATGCGCAGGTGCCGGAACCATAGGCGGAATGTTGAGTTAAAAGGAAATCTTCGGATTTCCTTTTTTTATGACCGGAAAGCAGTAAAAAGGGAAAATGGCCATTTTATTTATGGAAAACAAAGTATCTCATATTGACGAAAATAACCGGATGGAAGTACAATATAATATTAGATAAAAACGCTTTCAAAAGGGAGTATTTGGAAAATGGCGCAGGTTACAAAAGAAAAGGATGATATTTCATTATATCTTCATGACAGGGAAGAAATTGCAAATAATTATGTAATGAAGTGTTTTACCGTAACCATGTGGGTATACACCACGGCATTTGTGCTGAATTTGCTGGATATTTTTGTGGTTCAGCAGGATTTAATGATAAAAGGTTACCTGCCTTCCATGGTAATCTATTTTGCGGCGTTGACAGTATCCAAAATAATGTCGCCGGCTAATAAGATAAAAAAATATATCATCATAAGCGGAAGTATCTATGTGTTTATAATTGCGGGTGTTTTTATTACATACCATGCAATTCTGGTATCGGTTTTGCCTTTTTTGTATGCGACTCTGTATTCGTCCAAACGGGTTTTGCATTTTGTATACATTATGAGTGTAATCGGAACGGTGATTGTGGTTTACGGGGGATATTTCTTCGGTTTATGCGATGCCAATATGGCACTTTTGACCACCGGCACTTTGGCGGAACATTCGCAAAACGGTATTTTTACCCTTACGCAGGTGAATGAGAATCCCTGGCTTACATTATTTTTGTTTTTTGTTTTGCCCAGATGCTTGATTTATGTGGCTTTTATGTCAGTGTGCAGTAGTATTTTCAGCATTTTAAGCAGTAGTGTGGAAAAGGCGAAATTGACGGAAGAATTAGAGAAGGCAAAAGATGATGCGGAACGCGCCAATCAGGCAAAATCTAAGTTCCTTGCCAGGATGTCCCATGAAATCCGTACGCCCATTAATGCAATTTTCGGGATGAATGAGATGATTATACGGGAAAGCACGGAGGTGCCCATTCAGAAGTATGCAAAGGATGTAAAAGATTCTTCCGAAGTGCTTTTGAATATTATCAATGATATTCTTGATTCTTCTAAAATTGAATCCGGTATGATGGAACTGGAAGAAAATGAATACGAAATCAGCAGCCTGATTAATAATTTATATAATATGATCAGCATAAAAGCCAAAGAAAAGGATTTGGAACTGATATTTGATATTGATCCTTCCGTTCCTGAGAAATTATACGGTGATGAGAAACGTATTCGTCAGGTATTGATGAATTTGCTCAGCAATGGAGTAAAATATACCAATCGCGGAAGAGTGATTTTGAAGTTGAACTGTTCCAAAAAGGATGGACAGGCAATATTGCATTTTGCAGTAAAAGATACGGGTATCGGGATTAAAGAAGAAGATATTGATAAACTCTACGATGAATTTAAGAGATTCGATACAGAGAGGAATCGCAATGTTGAGGGAACCGGTCTCGGAATGAATATTGCGCGGACTTTCCTAAAGTTAATGGGAAGCGATTTGCACATTCAGAGCGAATATGAAAAAGGAAGTGAGTTTTCTTTTGATTTGGTACAAAAAATTGCAGATGAGACTCCTGTGGGAGATTTGAGAAGTCATTTGGAGAAGGCGGATAAGGAGTCTGGCGGACGAATTCATTTTACGGCTGCGAAGGCGAAGATTATGGTGGTAGACGACTATCCGATGAACTTAAAAGTGTTTAAGAATCTTGTGAAAAGCACCGGTATACAGGTGGTTGAAGCAGAAAGCGGAAAAACTTGTCTTCAGTTGTTGAAAGAGCAATCATTTGATGTTGTCTTTTTGGATCATATGATGCCGGAAATGGATGGTATTGAAACCTTACACAGGATTAGAGATGAAAAATTGTGCGGAAATATTCCGTTCGTTATGCTGACGGCGAATGCCATTGTGGGGGACAGGGAACGTTTTCTGGCGGAAGGATTTGATGATTTTTTGACCAAACCCATTATGCCGGAATTGCTGGACAAAATGTTATTGAAGTATTTGCCGCAGGAATATGTTGTGTATGAGGAGAATGGACAGGAAGGGGAAAAATCGGTGATGAAGGTAACCAAAGAAGAATATTTTGATGCGATTCGCACCAAATTGGCAGAATTGGATTTTGGAATGGGACTTGCAACCTGTGCAGGCGATGAAGATTTTTATCTGGAACTTTTATGCGATTTTACGCAACTTCCCATCAAAGGAGAATTGCAACGGTTTTTGGATGAAAAGGATGCTAAAAATTATTGTATTCGTGTACACGGCTTCAAAAATAATGCTTATTCCATCGGGGCTAAGACCATCGGAGACTTGGCTTATGAATTGGAAAAAATAACGAAAGAGGACAGTTTTGAAAAAGTTGAACAGTTGCAGGAGCATATGTTTGCATTGTATGACAGTGTTTGCCAAAGATATAATGAGGTAATTGTTTTATGATATATTATTATTTGATTACAACGGCCTTGACGATAGTAAATCTGGTTATGCTGGTATATACTTATGAAAATAAAAAGGCCAACTATTATTTTATGTTGTCTATGCTGATTATGGCAGTGTCCAATTGCGGTTATCTTGCCATGGCTTTATCTACAGATTTAAGTGAAGCAGTTTTGGCGAATAAAATAGGCTATGTAGGCGGATGTTTTATTCCGCTGATTACATTGTTTTTGATATGTACCATCTGTAATTACCGCATACCAAATTGGATTCGTTATGTTATGTACGGATACAGTTTTGGCGTTTATTTTATGGTATTATCCATAGGATACAGCGATTTATACTATAAAGATCTGTCTCTCGGAAAGTTGGGCGAGGCTACTATTCTGGTACATTCTTATGGTGTGGGCCATTATTTCTTCTATGTGATATTGTACGGATATCTTGTGGCGGAAATCGTGCTGTTAGGGCTGCAATTGTTTAAGAAACGCGCGGTATCCATGAATAAATTATGGATGCTTTCGGTGATGGTAATTCTGAATATAGTGATTTTTATTATCGGAAGAACCATTCAGCCGGATTTGGAAATTATGCCTGCAATGTATGTGGTTGACGGTTGGTTTTTCCTGTATCTTCAGAAAAAGAGTATGATGTATAATCTGGAGGACAGCATTGCAAGTACCATACAGATCCAGGAAGTTTACGGATACATCATGTTTGATAACGAAAGGAAGTACATGGGCTGCAACAAGGTAGCACAGAAGGTATTTCCCGGAATTGCGGATTGCAGGGTGGATCATAAGATAGACGGTATTATGAATGTAAAAGAATTGTCGGACTGGCTGGTGCGGTATATTCAGACGGGGGAAGACACCTATCAGTATCACAGGGATGATTTGTATTACGAAATAAAAGTAAGCCGCGTATGGTATCGTGACAAGGCCAGAGGGTATGTTATTGAGATAAAAGATGAAACAGACCGTTTGAAATATATGAGCCTTTTATCTAATTATAATAATGAATTGCTGAAAAAAGTAAGTGAGCAGACGGGAGAGTTACAGCAACAGCAGAAACGAACAAAAGACTTGTTCCTGCAGACGGTAACGGCTCTAAGTGAAGCGGTAGATGCGAAAGACAGATATACCAGCGGTCACTCCAAGCGAGTGGCGGAGTACTCACGTATGATTGCGGAGCGTTTGGGAAAAAGCAAAGAAGAGCAGGATGAAATTTATCGTGCGGGACTGCTTCATGATGTAGGTAAAATCCGTATTCCGGTGGACATTATTAACAAACCCGGAAAACTTACGGAAGATGAGTATAACATTATTAAAGTGCATCCTGTAACCGGATATCATATTTTAAGCGGTATTTCCGGTAGTGAGCAGATAGCAATAGCGGCAAAATATCATCATGAGCGCTATGACGGAAAAGGTTATCCCAACGGACTTGCCGGCGAGAGTATTCCGGAAGTGGCAAGGATTCTTGGAGTAGCGGATTCCTATGATGCGATGACCAGTAACCGAAGTTACCGTAGCGGATTGCCGCAAGATGTGGTGAAAGAGGAAATCTTAAAAGGACGCGGCACACAGTTTGATCCTGAAATTGCAGATATTATGTTGCAATTGATGGAAGAAGATAAAAATTATATCATGCGTCAGACGGACTTTTTACAGCGTAAAATTCTGATTGTGGATGATGAGCCGATGAATCATAAAATGCTTCGTCATATTATGCAGGATGAGCCCTGTTATGAACTTACGGCGGTGAAGAGCGGAAGTGAGGCCCTTAAGGAATTAAATCGGGAGCAGTTCGACTTGATTTTCCTGGACGTAATGATGCCTGATATGGATGGGCTGGAGACGTTACGACATATTCGTAAAATATATAACACTCCGGTGGTGTTGATGTCAGGAAATAAAACATTAGAGGCAGCAGCGGATTTTGCGGAACTTGGTTGCAATGATTATATTACCAAGCCATTTCTGCCTTTGCTTATCAAGGAAGTGGTGCATAATATGACTGAAAGAACCAAAATCCACCAATAAGAGGATAAAAATAAAAAAAAGGCTTTTACAATTAAAAAAAGATATGCTATACTTGACCGAGAGCAGAAATTTTCGAAGGAGGCTTAACAATGAAACACATTAAGACTTTAAATACCAGAGACTATAAGAAATCTTTAAAGAAGGGCGGATGCGGTGAATGCCAGACATCATGCCAGTCAGCATGTAAGACATCTTGCACTGTTGGTAACCAGAGCTGTGAACAGGCAAAATAAGATTGGTTGAAAGATTAGGGGGCAGCGTTTGAAGACGCTGCCTTTGTTATGAGAAACGGACAGGTACCGGGACTTGGGAAACATCAGAGCAGGGATGAAGACGAAGGAAAATCGTTGTTGCCCGGGTTTGTTTTATGGAGGAACAGAAAGTGATACATCAGTATAAAAATAACGGATACAATATTGTGCTGGATGTGAACAGCGGTTGTGTGCATGCAGTGGACGAACTGGTTTATGATATTATTCCTTTGTTTGAGGAAGAAGACCGGGAACGCCGTCTGGAGTCTGATTATATGAATGGTAAGGTCTGTGCAACGGGACAGACTTTTTATACAGAAGATGAAAACGGTAATCGTGTAGAGGCCACCAAAGAGGATTGTGCGGAAGCCGTAGAAGAAATTATTGCGCTGATCCGGGAGGATATGCTTTTTGCAGAAGATATTTATGAACCTTATATTGACACATTCAAGAATCGTCAGCCGGTGGTAAAAGCGTTGTGTCTGCACATTGCCCATGATTGTAACCTTGGTTGTAAATATTGTTTTGCAGAAGAAGGGGAATATCACGGAAGAAGAGCTCTTATGAGTTTCGAAGTAGGTAAAAAGGCATTGGATTTTCTTGTAAAAGAATCCGGCAGCAGGAGAAACTTAGAGGTTGATTTCTTTGGCGGAGAGCCTCTGATGAATTGGGAAGTTGTGAAGCAACTGGTGGAATACGGCAGAAGCATTGAAGAAGCAAACAATAAGAAGTTTCGTTTTACACTGACTACCAACGGTATGCTTTTGAACGATGAAATTCTGGAATTTGCAAATAAGGAGATGGGTAATCTTGTATTGAGCATTGACGGTCGCAGAGAAATCAATGATTATATGAGACCTACCAGAAACGGAAAAGGTTCCTCTTATGATATTATTGTTCCTAAATTTAAAAAGGCAGCAGAAAGTCGTAATCAGATAAATTATTATGTAAGAGGTACCTATACGCATTATAATACAGACTTCTGTGAAGATGTATTGCATTTGGCGGATTTGGGATTTGAGCAGATATCTGTTGAGCCTGTAGTGGCACCGGATACGGAAGGATATGCGTTAAAAGAAGAGGACCTTCCTGTGCTGTTTGATAATTACGATAAACTGGCAAAAGAAATGTTAAAAAGAAGAAAAGAAGGCAGACCCTTTAACTTCTTTCATTTTATGATTGATTTATCCGGCGGACCTTGTGTTGCAAAACGATTATCAGGCTGCGGTTCGGGGTGTGAATATCTGGCCGTAACTCCCTGGGGTGATTTTTATCCCTGTCATCAGTTTGTAGGGGAAGAAGAATTTCTGATGGGTAATGTGGACGAAGGAATCAAAAGAAATGATATTAGGGAAATGTTCTCTGATTGTAACGTATATGCGAAAGAAAAATGCAAAAACTGTTTTGCGAAGTTTTATTGCAGCGGCGGTTGTGCCGCCAATTCATATCACTTCCATGGACATATTAATGATGCGTATGACATCGGATGTGAGTTGCAGAAGAAACGTATTGAATGTGCCATAATGATGGAGGTAGCCAAGAATACCGAAAACGGCACGGAAACGGAGTAATTAAAATGAATAAAACAGGTAGAATTATAAGTTTTTTCGTAATCGTACTGGTCACGGTTGCAATGGGTTATATTTCCCTTGTGGGAATCGGCGAAGAGCGAAAAGGTTCTTTGTATGACATTAAGCAGGGACTCGATCTTGCCGGTGGTGTCAGTATTACTTATGAAGTAGTGGGAGAAGAGGAACCGACTGCGGAAGAAATGAATGATACCGTATTCAAACTTCAGCAGAAAGTGGATACCTACAGTACCGAAGCGCAAGTTTATCCGGAAGGAAATGACCGAATTAATATCGAAATTCCCGGAGTAAACAATGCCAATGAAATTTTAGAAGAGTTGGGTAAACCGGGCAGCCTTGTATTTTTGTCAGAAACGGATGCACAAGGAAATTTGAATTATGAACCGGTCATGACCAAGGAAGGTTATTGGGTATATCATGATGAAACATGGAATACCTTTGTATTTGTGGCAGAGAATATTGCGGTAGAATACGATATGGAAACCGGCGAGATTGTATTGGATGAAGCCGGAAATGCCGTGACATATGAGTTGGATGAGCAGGCAAAGGTAGAAGTACAGTATAAATTGAATAAGCCGCTTAAGGAGTTACAGGAAGAAGGTTCGGTTATCTTAACAGGTGAAGAGGTAGAGAGTGCTAAAGCGGCTCAGCAGCAGGACCAGTTGGGTAATTTGCAGTATGTGGTAGCTTTGGGGCTTAATGCGACAGGAACCGAGAGTTTTGCAAAGGCGACACAGAAGGCATATCAGCAGGGAGAGACCATTGCAATTTATTATGATGATAAATTTATCAGTGTTCCACGTGTCAGCGTGGTAATTAAAGACGGACAGGCTGTGGTGACCGGTATGGCAAACGCGGAAGAAGCAGAGCGATTGGCATCCAATATCCGTAACGGTGCCTTGAAACTGGAACTTCAGGAATTGCGTTCCAACGTGGTAGGTGCGCAATTGGGTTCGGAAGCCATTACCACCTGTTTGCAGGCGGCAGTGGTCGGCTTTATTCTGGTTTCTGTATTTATGATAGCAATTTATTTTATGCCCGGTGCGGTTAGTGTGCTGGCTCTTGTACTGTATGTGTTTTTGGTTATCACCACGTTATCGTTATTTAATGAGGTGATTACATTAACATTGCCGGGTATTGCAGGTATTATTTTATCCATCGGTATGGCGGTAGATGCCAATGTTATTATTTTTGCACGTATCCGCGAAGAACTTGCAACCGGTAAAACGGTACAGAGTGCAGTAGATATCGGTTTTAAGAAGGCAACTTCTTCTATCGTGGATGGTAATGTAACAACCCTTATTGCATCGATTGTATTGATTATTGCAGGAAGCGGTACGGTAAAAGGTTTTGCCTGGACACTGGCTATCGGTATTGTATTATCTATGTTTACCGCTATGGTAATTACCAGATTATTATTAAACGGATTGATTTCTCTGGGCCTTGATAACATTAAATTATTTGGTATCGGAAAAGAACGTAAAACCATTGATTTTCTGTCAAAAGGTAAAATTTTTATGGCAATATCCCTGCTTTGTATTGCTGTAGGCGGTATCTTTATGGGAATTCATGGCGTAAGCAATGGCGCTGCCTTAAATTTAAGTCTTGAATTTATGGGCGGAACTTCTACCGGTTTGACTTTGGCAGAAGATATGAGTATTGAAGAAATTGATGCTGAAATCGTGCCCGGTATTGAGAAGATTACCGGAGACGGTAATGTACAGGTGCAAAAGGTCGAAGGCGGAAACGAAATCATCATTAAAACAAGAGAGTTGGATGAAACCGAGCGACAGGAATTGGATGCTCTGTTTGTTGAACAATACGGCGTTGATGCAAACAGCATTCAGAGCCAGACAATAGGTGCCACTATCTCCGGAGAAATGAAAACGGAGTCTCTAATTGCTGTATCCATTGCAATTGTATGTATGTTGATTTATATTTGGTTCCGTTTCAGCGACTGGCGTTTTGGTATTTCTTCCGTTGTAGCACTGTTACACGATGTTTTGGTGGTTTTGGCCTTTTATGCTGTTGCAAGAGTCAGCGTGGGAAGTACGTTTATTGCATGTATGTTGACAATTGTGGGATATTCTATCAATGCAACTATTGTAATCTTTGACCGAATTCGAGAGAATTACAGGGATGCAAAAGCAAAAGCGGATGAGGCGTATTTAAAGAAACGTCAGCGTAATAAAGCAGAACAGGAAATTAACTTAAAAGAAATTGTAAATAAGAGTATTACGCAGACATTGTCAAGAAGTTTATTTACTTCCCTGACTACGTTTGTTATGGTTGCAACCTTGTTTGTACTGGGTGTGACTTCTATTAAGGAATTTGCACTTCCGTTAATGGTTGGTATCATTTGCGGTGCATATTCATCTGTGTGTCTTGCGGGTAATTTGTGGTATTTCCTGCGCAATAAGTTCCCTGTCAGAGAAGGCGAAGAAGATGAAGATTATGTGTAGGATTTTATATATGGAATAAAAGTAGAATCTTACAGACCTTTTATAATAAATGTGATATAATAGATATTGAAAAAAGTCCGAAAGGGCTTTTTTCTTGTAAAAGGAAAAGCGCGTTTGTATAAAACATATGAAAGTGTAGAGAAAAGGAATTGTATATGGCACAGTGGCGTTTAATCAAAAATGGGGCGGATTATGACGCTCTTTCAAGAGAATATGGTATTGAACCGGTATTTCTTCGCATTATGCGGAATCGTGGAATTACGGAGCGGGAGCAAATTGAAGAGTATTTGTACGGAGATATCGAGGATTGTGATGTGACGGACGGATACCGGGATATGGATAAAAGTATAGATTATCTGACATCTTTGAAGGGAACAAGTCACAAAATCCGTATTATCGGTGATTATGATATTGACGGTGTGTGCAGTAGCGCAATTTTATACAAAGGGTTCAAAGCCTTTGGACTACAGGCAGACTATGCAATTCCGCATCGTATTTTAGACGGTTATGGTATTAATGTAAGTCTTGTGGAGCGTGCCTATGAAGACGGAATTGATACAATTGTTACATGCGACAACGGTATTGCGGCTTTTGAGGCCTTGGAGCGTGCAGAGGAGTTGGGAATACAGGTGATTGTAACCGATCATCATGAAGTGCGTAAAGAAACGGTTGATTTCGGAGAAACAGAAAAAATGCCACCGGCCTATGCAATTATCAATCCCAAAAGGGAAGGTAACAATATCAGATTTACGGATATTTGCGGTGCTTATGTGGCGTATAAGTTAATTATATGTTTGCTGGATTCTGCAGGAATGTTAGAGCAGAATGAAAGTTTAAGGGAGGAACTTCGTGTTTTGGCAGCTTTTGCCACAGTGGGAGATGTAATGCCTCTGGTCAAAGAGAACCGTACCCTTGTTAAATACGGATTGAATCATATCAAAACTTGCTCCAATGTGGGTCTGCAGGCGTTAATAGAACAAAATCATTTGAACGAAAAAGATATAAAAGCGTATACCATCGGATTTGTACTGGGGCCGTGTTTAAATGCGAAAGGACGCTTGGAATCCGCAGAGCAGTCGTTGGAACTGTTGCTTTGCGAAGATGCAGAGATTGCAAGGCGGAAGGCGTTGGAACTTGTACAAACAAATGAGGAACGTAAAACATTGACAGAGGCAGGCGTGGAAAAAGCCTTAGAACTGGTGAAAGAGAACTATGCCGATGATAAAATTATTGTGGTGCATCTGGAAGATTGCCATGAAAGCATTGCCGGCATTATTGCGGGCAGAGTGAGAGAGAAGTTTTATAGGCCTACGTGGATTTTTACGGACAGTAACGAGGGGATAAAAGGGTCAGGACGTTCTGTTGATGCGTATGATATGAATAAAGGATTATGCCAGTGTGAGGACTTATTAACACATTTTGGAGGTCACAAATTAGCGGCAGGTGCTTCATTGCCGAAAGCGAATTTGGAAGAGTTGCGTCGCAGATTGAATGAAAATGCATTACTTACGGAAGAAGATTTGACAGAAGTCATTCGTATTGATGCAGATATGCCGTTCGGATATGCAGACGAAACATTTATAAACGGATTGAACATATTAGAACCCTTCGGTAAAGGAAATGAAAAACCGGTATTTGCGCAGGCAAAAGTAACATTTGTCCGGGGCAAACTAATGGGAATACAAAAAAATGTTGCTTCGTTTCGTGTAAAAGACAATGCTGACAGATTTTATGAATTAAAGTATTTCGGGGATATTCCTACATTTAACAGATACTTGGATGAGAAGTTTGGGCAAGGCAGTGCTGCGAAGTTGTATGAAGGCAGAGGAGACTGCCAAGTAGCGGTTATTTATTATCCGGATTTGAATACATACAAAGGCAGAACGGAAGTACAACTTGTGATGAAGAATTACTGCTAAATCCATAGATTTTAAGCCGAAAATGTGATATAATATTATGATATTTTATTGCTTGTTGTGAAATGAAAAAGAATTCCGGGAGGCACAAAATGGCAAAGTTGTCGTATCTGTTGGAAAAACTGACTTATGAAAGTGTATGTGGTAGTTTGGATAAGGAAATTACTGCAGTATGTTATGATTCCCGTAAAGTAACGCCGGGAGCACTTTTTATCTGTATTGAAGGTGCTAACTTCGATGGGCATTCGGTGGCAGAAGAAATGGTAACCAAGGGTGCAGTTTGTCTGGTGGTTTCCAAAGATGTAAAAGTGCCGGAAGATAGGGAGGTTACCATCGTTAAGGTGGAAGATACCAGATATGCCATGGCATTTATTTCAGCCGCGTATTTCAATCATCCGGCAGAGAAAATGAAAGTAATCGGTATTACGGGTACAAAAGGGAAAACTACGACGACCTACATGGTGCGCTCTATTTTGGAGAATGCCGGAATGAAGGTTGGTTTGGTGGGAACCATTGAAACCATAATCGACAAGGAGCATATTCCTGCGTTAAATACAACGCCGGAGTCTTATCTTTTGCAGGAATATTTTGCGAGAATGGCAGAAGCCGGGTGTGACGCGGTGGTTATGGAAGTTTCATCTCAGGGGCTTATGATGCACAGAACGCAAGGGTTTGTATTTGATCTTGGTATTTTCACAAATTTGGAACCGGATCATATCGGACCCAATGAACATGGCAGTTTTGAAGAATATATGGCTTGTAAGGGTCTTTTATTCCGCCAATGCAAGGTGGGTATTGTGAATGCTGATGATAAACATGTGGAGGAACTTTTGCAGGGGCATACTTGCGAGGTGGAGCGGTATGGTTTTAATCAAGATGCTGACTTGCGGGCCGAAGATGTCGAATTATACCGTGAAAACGGAGAATTAGGAGTTAAATTCAAGGTCAGAGGTAAACTGAATACGAATATCAAAGTACCCAGTCCGGGACGATTCAGCGTATACAATGCATTGACAGCCATTGCCATTTGCAGACATTTTGCGGTAAAAGAAGAACGTATGAAAGAAGCCTTGCTGAAAGCACATGTAAAAGGGCGTATAGAAATGATTCCCATATCACCGGAATTCTCTTTGATGATTGATTATGCCCATAATGCTATGGCGTTGGAAAGTCTTTTGACAACCTTAAAAGAATACAATCCGGGACGTCTGGTGTGCTTGTTCGGATGCGGAGGAAACCGCTCGAAATTAAGACGTTATGAAATGGGTGAGGTAAGCGGAAGACTGGCGGATTTGACAATCATTACTTCGGATAATCCCCGCTTTGAGAAACCGGAGGATATTATTGCGGATATTCGCAGCAGTATCGATAAAACTTCGGGTGAATACGTGGAGATTGTGAATCGTAAAGAGGCAATTGCCTATGCAATTCATAATGCAAAACCGGGGGATATTATTGTGCTCGCTGGTAAAGGACATGAAGATTATCAGGAAATTGAAGGCAAGAAATATCCTATGGATGAGAGAGTTTTAATCCGGGAAATTTTGGAAGAAAGTAAAGTATAAATTGATAAAAACGGAAAACGGATGCGTAATGTTGCAGTAAGATTGTTATTATGCATAAGAGCAAAGAAGGGAGGAAACGGATATGTCATATGCAGAAATTATTGTTGATATATCCCATGAAAATGTTGACCGCCCCTTTACTTACCGTATTCCGCAGGCACTGCAGGATAAGATTTATCTTGGCAGTAAGGTTGAAATTCCCTTTGGAAAAGGGAATCGTATGATTACCGGTTATGTGGTAGGTTTTCTCGAACGGACCGGGTATGAGGAAGCACGTATTAAGGATATTTTATCCGTTTGTGATAAAAGTGTATCGCCGGAGGAGAATTTAATCGGCATTGCATCTTTTATCAGAGAGAAATACGGCTCTACCATGATTACGGCATTAAAAACGGTTTTACCGGTAAAAAAGGTAACCAAGGCACAAGAACGAAAGTCTGTTATTGCACTGAAAGAAGAGAGTGAATTAAGACAGGCTGCGTTGATTGCCAAAAGCAAAAGCCAGAGAGCAAAAGCAAGGCTTTTATTTGCATTATGCGAGAATCCGCGTATTGATTATTCGCTGGTGACGGGCAAATTAAATGTAAGTCCTCAAACCGTCAATACATTGCAAAAGCAGGGGATGATCGAGATTGAAATTGAAAGAACCTATCGCAATCCAATCGGTTTTCGGGAAACGCAGGTGCAAAAGGTACAATTAAGCAATGCACAACAATTCATAGTGGATGAGATTGAGAAGGATTATGCTGCGGGAACTCCGGGGAATTATTTGATACACGGCATTACGGGAAGCGGTAAAACGGAAGTATATATGGAACTGATTGCCAAACGGTTAGAACAGGGGCAGCAGGCGATTTTTTTGATTCCGGAAATTTCCCTGACATATCAAAATGTGGTACGGTTTTATCGAAGGTTTGGAGATAAGGTTTCCATTATGCATTCCAGATTGTCGGCCGGAGAGCGATTTGACCAGTTTGAAAGAGCAAGAAAAGGGGAAGTCAGCATTATGATTGGTCCCCGTTCTGCGTTATTCACTCCTTTTTCAAATTTGGGCATTATTATTATAGATGAGGAACACGAAGGTACTTATAAAAGTGAGACCATGCCGAAATACCATGCCAGAGAAGTGGCGGAAGAAATGGCCAAAAGAGTAAACGGAGCTCTGGTTCTCGGCTCGGCGACTCCTTCTTTGGAAAGTTACACGAAGGCAAAAAAAGGCGAATATCGTTTGTTTGAGTTAAAAGAACGCTTGACCGGCGGAAGTCTTGCCAATGTCAATATTGTAGATTTGCGGGAAGAATTGAAAGCCGGAAACAAAAGTATTTTTAGCAGACGTTTAAAAGAACTGATGGAGGACAGACTGGAAAAAGGCGAACAGATGATGTTATTTTTGAATCGTCGCGGTTATTCAGGATTTGTGTCCTGCCGTGATTGCGGAGAGGCTATAAAATGCCCCCATTGCGATGTGTCTTTATCCGAACACAACAGAGGACAACGTCTGGTGTGCCATTATTGCGGTTATGAGCAGGAGGCGGTAAAAAAATGTCCGTCCTGCGGTTCCAATAAAGTGGCAGGATTTAAGGCAGGCACTCAGCAGATTGAAGAGGCATTGCATAAGCAGTTTCCCATGGCAGTGGTGTTGCGTATGGATGCGGACACTACGAAGCATAAGGATGATTATGAGGCAATTTTATCCAAGTTTGCCAATCGGGAAGCAGATATTTTACTTGGAACCCAGATGATTGTAAAAGGGCACGATTTTCCGGGAGTAACATTAATGGGAATTCTGGCTGCGGATTTGTCTTTGTCGGACAGTGATTTTCGTTCGGCAGAGCGGACGTTTCAACTTTTAACCCAGGCAGCGGGAAGAGCCGGAAGAGGTGAATTGCCCGGTGAAGTGGTTATTCAGACCTATCAACCGGAACATTATGCAATTGTACTGGCAGCGGAGCAGAACTATGAAGCCTTTTATGAAGAAGAACTGCTATATAGGGAGTTTTTACTATATCCGCCGGTTGCACATATGATGGCTGTACAGTTGTCGGGGCCGTATGAACGCTCGGTTGAACAGTTGAGCATGCGGCTGGCAGATGAAGTGAAAGGAATGAACTTTGAAAGTATGCCGGCACAAATCGGACCGGCAAAAGCAAATTTGAGTAAGAAGAATGATTTGTATCGTCAGGTCATTTATTATAAACATAAGAATTATGATGAACTGGTACGAATAAAAGATAAAATGGAAGAATGTATACGTTTGTGGGATATCAGACGTGAGAATGTGCAGTTCGATTTTAATCCAATGAATACATTTTAAGATGTCCGTAAGGACGGAACGGAGGAAGCAATGGCAATCAGAAAAGTCAGAGTAATGGGAGATGAAGTTTTGAATCAGGTATGTAAAGAAGTTAAAGAAGTGACACCGCGTACCATGATGTTAATTGAAGATATGTTAGATACTATGTATGAAACCAACGGTGTGGGGTTGGCAGCACCGCAGGTAGGCGTATTAAAAAGAATCGTGGTGATTGATGTGTCTGAAAACGGTGATGAACCGATTCTCTTAATCAATCCTAAGATTCTGGAAACTTCCGGAGAACAAACCGGTAGTGAAGGTTGCCTTTCCGTGCCCGGCAAGGCGGGAAATGTAACCAGACCCAATTATGTTAAAGTTATGGCTTATGATGAAAATATGGAGCCGTTTGAACTGGAGGGAACTGAATTGCTTGCAAGAGCCATTTGTCATGAATTGGACCATTTGGAAGGCAAACTTTATGTGGATTTGGTAGAAGGTCCTCTGCAGGATGTGGATATGGAAGAGTAAGACAGCGAGGTGTCGAAATGAAAGTAGTATATATGGGGACTCCTGATTTTGCAGTGGGAGCATTAGAAAGTATTATAGAAGCCGGTCATGAAGTGGTACTGGTGGTAACTCAGCCGGACAAACCTAAGGGACGCGGTAAAGAAATGCAGATGACACCGGTCAAAAAATGTGCTTTGGCACATAATATTCCGGTTTTTCAGCCGGTAAAAATCAAAGAGGCAGAGGCCGTGGAATATCTTAGAACTTTTAGTGCAGATATTTTTGTGGTGGCTGCTTTCGGACAGATTTTATCTTCGGAGATACTTCATATGCCCCGATACGGCTGTGTAAATATTCATGCTTCGCTTTTGCCTATGTATCGCGGGGCAGCGCCCATACAGGCAGTCATTATCAATAAGGAAAAAGAAACCGGTGTGACCATTATGCAGATGGACGAAGGGCTGGATACCGGTGATATGTTAATGAAGGAAGTCATCCCTATTGCAGCGAATGAAACAGGCGAGAGTCTTCATGATAAATTAAGCGAATTAGGTGCCCAAATGATTGTAAAGGCATTGACAGCCATCGAAGAAGGAAGCATTACGGCAACTCCCCAGGGAGACGGCCAGACCTGTTATGCATCTATGTTAAAAAAGGAAATGGGCTGCATTGATTGGAAAAAATCTGCAGATGACATTGAACATCTGGTAAGAGGCCTGTATCCATGGCCCGGAACCTATACTTTTATGAACGGTAAAATGTTAAAAATATGTGCTGTGGCATTGAGCAATGTGCCGGCAGAAGGTGAGCCCGGTGAAGTATGTGAGGTGACCAAAGAAAGCCTGATTGTAAATACCGGTGCGGGAACTTTGGAAATAAAGGAACTCCAGCCGGAAGGCAAAAAGAGAATGACCGTACATGACTTTTTGTTGGGAAATAAGATAGAAGCCGGCGTACAATTAGGAGTAAAAGCGTAATCGTTTTAATTTCGCAGAGCAATAAGAGAACGATAAAACCAAAATCGGGAGAACGGTATGGCAAGTGAGAAAGATGATCTTCTTTTAAGACAATTGGTGATGGAAATATTGCTGGAAGTGAATCAAGGCGGAGAATATATCAACGTTGTTCTAAAAGGGGTACTTGATAAATACAATTATCTGGACAGTAAAAAGAAAGCATTTATTAAAAAACTGGCTACCGGTTGTCTGGAACGCAAAACGGAACTGGATTATGTGATTGATTGTTTTTCCAAAACAAAAACAAATAAAATGAAGCCGGTCATTCGCCTGATTATGGAAATGGGCGTGTATCAGATTCTGTATATGGATAATGTGTACGACACAACGGCATGTAATTTGGCTGTCAGTCTTGCCAAGAAAAAGGGATTTCACGGTTTGTCAGGGTTTGTGAACGGGGTGCTTCGCAGCATTTGCCGTGGCAAAGAGAGTATTGTGTATCCGGATAAAAGGAAAGATTATTTGAAATATGCTACCGTACGTTTTTCTGTGCCGGAATGGATTGTCCGATTGTGGATAGAGCAGTATGGTGAAGATATTACGGAGTGTATGCTGGAGGCATCGTTACGTGAGAATTCGGTAACGGTTCGGGTGAATGAACATTTAGATGCCGAAATAAAAGAGAATTTACTTGATACATGGAAAATGAGCGGAATTATGGTTGAGGTGCATCCGTATCTTCCGTATGCTTATGTTTTGGCGGGAGGATATGGGATACAGAATCTGTACGGATATAGGGAAGGTTATTTTACCGTGCAGGATGTAAGTTCCATGCTGGTAGCGGAATGCACCGGTGTATGTGAAGGAAATACCGTGATTGACGTTTGTGCGGCTCCCGGCGGGAAGACCATGCACATGGCAAATAAATTAAACGGAAGCGGTAAGGTATATTCCTGCGATGTCAGTGAATATAAAGTAAATAAAATTCGTGAAAATATTTCCCGTATGGGATACCAAAATGTAGAAGTAACCGTGGCGGATGCCACGGAACGGAAAGAAGCGTTTGTAGAAAGTGCGGATATTGTTTTAGCAGATGTTCCCTGTTCCGGCCTTGGCGTTATCGGCAAAAAGGTCGATATTAAATATCGTTTAACGCAAGAACAGGTGGATGAAATTACAGACTTGCAAAGACAGATTATTACAAACGTATGTAACTATGTAAAACCGGGTGGTACCTTGATTTACAGTACCTGTACCGTTAATAAGGCGGAAAACAATGATAATGTCGCATGGATTGCAGCAAATCTCCCTTTGGAACCGGTTTCGTTAAAAGAAGAATTGCCATTGGTTTTGCAGGATTCTGTGGGGCCTGACGGTACGCTTCAGTTGATGCAAGGAATACATTCGTGTGATGGATTTTATATTGCAAAGTTTAGAAGAAGATAGAATTTGGCAGTGCCAAAGGAACATTTTAAATGATAAATACGGTTATTTAAATATTTGAAAGATACAGAGAGCAGAAGAATGACAGACATCAAGTCCCTGACTTTACAGGAATTAAAAACTGAATTAACTGCTATGGGCGAAAAGGCATTCCGTGCAGGGCAGATGTATGATTGGATGCATAAAAGGCTGGCGGAAGGCTTTGATGAGATGACCAATTTATCTCAGACATTGCGCATTGCCTGTGCAGAACATTTTGATTATATAACGCTTAAAACCGTACAGGTGCAGGAGTCAAAACTGGATGGTACCAAAAAGTTCCTGTTTGAATTACCGGACGGGAATCTTGTGGAAAGTGTATGGATGAAATATCATCACGGGAATTCCGTGTGTATTTCTTCGCAGGTAGGATGTAAAATGGGTTGTCGCTTTTGTGCATCTACCTTGGACGGATGGGAGAGAAATCTGTTGCCATCCGAAATGCTGGAGCAGATATATGCGATTACCAGACTGACGGGAGAACGGGTATCCAATGTAGTAGTAATGGGGACCGGGGAACCCTTGGATAATTATGAGAATTTAGTGCGTTTTATTGAACTTTTATCCAATCCGGACGGATTGAATATCAGTCAGAGAAATATTACGGTTTCTACTTGTGGAATTGTACCTGAAATTCGGAAACTGGCGGAAGAAGGATTGCAAATTACATTGGCGTTATCTTTGCATGCACCTAATGATGAGAAGCGTAAAGAGTTAATGCCTATTGCAAAGAAATATTCACTGGATGAGGTTCTGAAAGCCTGTGATTATTATTTTGACAAGACCGGAAGACGTATTAGTTTTGAATATGCGTTGGTAGGCGGTGTTAATGACAATGACAGGGAGGCAGAAGAACTGATTTCGCTTTTGCAAGGAAGAAATTGTCATGTAAACCTGATTCCGGTGAATCCCATAAAAGAAAGAGATTATGTATCTACGAACCGTCAAAATACGGAGCGGTTTAAAAATAAACTTGAAAAAAGTAAAATTCAATGTACAATAAGAAGGGAAATGGGCAGAGATATTGATGGTGCCTGTGGACAACTTCGAAGACGTCATGTTCGGAAAGAACAGTAGGAGGATACTTAAGGTGATAAGGTCATTTTCCGTAACGGATATAGGAAGGAAAAGACAACTGAATCAGGATTTTGTTTTTACATCCGAATTGCCTTTAGGATGTCTGCCGAATCTTTTTGTGGTGGCTGACGGAATGGGAGGTCACAAAGCAGGAGATTTTGCTTCGAAATATACGGTGGAAACCATTATTGAAGAAGTGTGTAAGGCAAGAAATAAGGAGCCGGTAGAAATTTTACAGGCCGCCATTCAACGGGCAAATCAACGTGTTCGGCGTAAGGCAACGGAAGATGAGAATATGGTTGGTATGGGTACCACGGTAGTGGCATCTACTTACAAAGATGGTATTCTCTATGTAGCCAATGTAGGCGACAGCAGACTCTATGTTGTCAACGATGAGATCAAACAGATTACCAGAGATCACTCTTATGTGGAAGAAATGGTACGTATGGGGAACCTTGACAGAGATTCCGCAAGAAACCATCCGGATAAAAACATTATTACCCGGGCCGTGGGTGCGATGGATACGATTAATGTGGATTTCTTCGAGGTGGAAATCGAAAAAGGAGACATTGTACTGATGTGTTCCGATGGTTTGACCAATATGATTGAAGACCAAGAAATATTAGAGATTTTAAAGAGAGAAAAAAGCCTTGAAAAAAAGGCAGAGGAACTGGTAAAGACAGCAAACAATAACGGTGGTAAGGATAATATAGCCGTTGTGTTAATGGAACAGATATAGTTGCGAGGTAAGATATGATTAAAATGGGTATGATGATAGGAGACCGCTATGAGATTTTAGAATCCATAGGAACCGGTGGAATGTCAGATGTATATAAAGCAAAATGTCATAAATTAAATCGTTTTGTAGCAGTAAAAGTGTTAAAGCAGGAGTTTAGCGAAAGTGCAGAGTTTGTGTCTAAATTCCGTACGGAAGCACAGGCTGCTGCAGGATTAATGCATCCGAATATCGTAAATGTATATGATGTAGGAGAAGAGAATGGCATTAACTATATTGTTATGGAACTTGTGGAAGGTATTACGTTAAAGCGTTATATCGAGAAAAAGGCACGCCTTTCCGTAAAAGAGGCTGTTAGCATTGCAATCCAGATTTCCATGGGTATTGATGCAGCACATAATAACAATATTATCCATCGTGATATAAAGCCTCAGAATATTATTATCAGTAAGGAAGGTAAGGTTAAGGTTACTGATTTTGGTATTGCTAAGGCTGCTACCAGCAACACCATTACTTCCAATGTAATGGGTAGTGTGCATTATACATCGCCCGAACAGGCAAGAGGCGGTTTTAGTGATGAAAAGAGTGATATTTACTCTCTTGGTATTACTATGTTTGAGATGTTGACGGGACGCGTTCCTTTTAACGGGGATACTACGGTAGCAATTGCTATTAAGCATATTCAGGAAGAAATGCCTTCTCCCCGTAATTATGTTCCGGAGATTCCTATCAGCGTAGAGCAGATTGTATTAAAGTGTACACAGAAAAGCCCGGACCGTCGCTATCAGAAAATGCCGGAATTAATTGAAGATTTGAAGAAGTCTCTTATCAGTCCGGATGAAGATTTTGTAAAACTTGCTGCCGCAGAGAAGAGTGCGGTAACGAAAGCGATGTCAGATGCGGAGCGTAAGGAAGTAAAAAGAATTTCTGCGGTAAAAACAGATGTGGTAACCGCAGCATCTGCCGGTGGCATTGCATTGCAGAATACGGATAAAATGGCCGAGAATAAGCCTGTGGCAACCAAAAGCGCAGCTAAGCCTGTTGCGGCAACCAAGAAGCCGGTGATTACGGGAGAACGTCCGACTCGTGTGCGTAAAGAGGAGGAACTGGCAGCAAGAAAGAAACCGGTAAATAAGCCGAAAAAACCTCAGGCAGATATATATGAAGATGATGAAGAAGATGAGGATTCACCTATCGAGAAATTAAAAACCATACTGATTATTATCGGTGCGGTGTTAATTGGTTGCGTAATATTATATTTTGCAGGTTTGGCAGCAGGTATTTTTGAAAACGGAAACGGTACCGCAAAGGCAGATATGGTAAATGTGCCAAACGTAATCGGTGATACGTTGGAACAGGCCAAAACTGCCTTAGACATGGTAGAGTTGAAATATGATATTGAATATGCTCCGTCAGAGGGCACTTCGGAGAATACGGTAATTTCCGTAACACCTACAGCCAATACGGAAGTGGAAGAAGGTTCCAAAGTGCTTTTGACTGTTTGTATGAATGGTGAAGGCATCAAGATTCCCAATGTGCTTAATAAGTCGGAGGCAGAAGCGACTGCTATATTGGAAAAAGAAGGTTTTGTTGTGGAAAAAATAGAGGAATATCACAATGAAATCGTAAAAGGTAATATTGTTTCCCAAACACCGGAGGGCGGAACTGTTTTAAGTCGCGGAGGTACGGTTACGATCGTAATCAGCAACGGTAAATTAAAAACGGATGTTTCTATGCCGGGCTTAATCGGAATGACGGAAGAACAGGCCAAAAAAGTCTTAAGTGATATGGGATTGGTATGCGGCTCTGTAAGCGAAGAATACAGTGACACTGTCGAAAACGGTAAGGTCTGCTATCAAAGTTATACGGAAGGCGCTAATATTGATGAAGGTACGGAAGTCAGTCTTAAATTAAGTTTGGGACCTGAACCGAGATATTATGATTGTAATATTACAGTGGCAGCACCGCCTCGTTATACCGGTGGTATTGCTACGGTTATTTTAAGTGCGCCGGATGGAAGTGAACTTTGGAATTCCACAACTTCCTCTTTCCCGGTACCAATTAATTTGAGTAAAATTTATGCGGTTCCGAAGGGTACGCTTTCCATCACATACACGGTTTATGTGCAGGAAGAAGTGTATGATGCTGCGGGTAATATGACGATTCAGCATGTTCCTGCTGAGGATACCTATACGCAAGAGGTAACATTCGAATAATGGCGGAAAGAATGGAAGAAATTAAAAAAGGCAGAATAATAAAAGGAATTGCCGGCTTTTACTATGTACACGTACCTCATGAGGGAGTGTATGAATGTAAGGCGAAGGGGATTTTTCGCAAGGACGGAAGAAAACCTTTGGTTGGCGATGATGTGGAAGTAAAGTGCTTGGATGTTGACAAAATGCTTGGCAACATTACGGCACTTTTGCCGCGTAAAAGTGAATTGATAAGACCGTCGGTTGCCAATATTGATCAGGCACTTATTGTGTTTGCAATTACTAAACCGACACCGAATTTTAATTTGTTGGATCGTTTTTTGATTATGATGCAAAGTCAGGGTTTGAACTGTACGATTTGTTTTAACAAAAGTGATATTGCGGATGAGAAAGAAATCGAAGAAATCAGACAAGCCTATGAGGCTTGCGGCAATCAGGTGTTGTTTGTGAGTGCTAAGGAAGATATTGGTCTGGAGGCGGTTCGCAGTGCTGTTTCGGGCAAAACGACGGCTGTAGCAGGTCCCAGCGGTGTGGGTAAATCCTCATTGATAAACAAACTGTGCGGATGCGAAATGATGCAGACCGGTGCAATCAGTGAAAAAATCGGCAGGGGCAAACATACTACAAGACATACGGAACTTTTTGCGGCGGAGCAGATGGGTGATGAAACGTATTTGATGGATACACCGGGCTTTAGTTCGCTAATGGTATTTCTTGAGGATAAGTCCGATTTGTGTAAGTTTTATCCTGAATTTGACGATTATGAATCGGATTGTAAATTTCAGGGGTGTTCTCACATCAGTGAGCCGGTGTGCGGAGTGAAAGAGGCATTGAATCGTGGGGATATCAGTTTGCTTCGGTATGAAAATTATAAAATTCTTTATGAAGAGTTAAAATCTCAAAAGAAATATTAAACGTATTTATGAGATGATATACAGCATGATAAATGTATGGAAAGGTTGAACGTTATGAGAGAAAAAATTCTTGCACCCTCAATTTTATCAGCAGATTTTACAAAATTGGGAGAAGAAATCAAGAAAGTAGAAGAAGCAGGCGCAAAATATTTACATTTTGATGTGATGGATGGTATATTTGTTCCTTCCATCTCTTTTGGTATGCCGGTATTGAAATCTATTCGTAAGGCATCAAACATTATATATGATGTGCATTTGATGATTGTGGAGCCGGAACGCTATGTGGAATATTTCAAGAATTCCGGTGCGGATTTGATTACGGTGCATATTGAAACGTTAAAAGAACCGGAAGTTGTATTAAAGCAAATCAGAGATTTGGGTGCAAAAGTAGGGCTTGCTTTGAATCCTGAAACAGATGTTGAGAAAGTATATCCTTATCTTCATTTGATTGATATGGCATTGGTTATGACTGTGCATCCCGGTTTTGGAGGACAGAAGTATATTCATGATTGTACTGCAAAAATTGCAGATTTGGCGGCTAAGAGAGAAGAATTAGGCTTGGATTATGATATTGAAGTTGACGGCGGCATCGGAGAAAGTACCATTGATGAAGCGATGGAAGCGGGTGCCAATATTCTTGTGGCAGGTTCCAGTGTGTATGGCGGAGATGCTTACGAGAATGCCAAGAAACTGATAGCAAAATTTTAAAACATGGAAATCGAACCCGGTTAGAATATAATATTTTGGGAGCATATTGCGCACTCCTGATATTGTTTGAAAGAGGATAAAAAATGAAGATTTTTGAGAAGTACCGTGAAATCATAATTTACCTTATTGTGGGTGTATTGACCACGATAGTTGCATGGGGAGCATGTTGGGTGGCTAAGTTGTTTTTGGACCCGACTTTGGACGTTCAGAATTTTATCATTAACACCATTGGTTGGGCTGCGGGTGTTGTTTTTGCCTATCCGTTGAATCGTAAATGGGTATTTAAAAGCAATAATGATAAAATAGCAAAAGAGTTTCTGGGATTTGCAAGTTCCAGACTCTCCACATGGGTTCTTGACATTTTGATTATGTGGTTATTTGTAAATATTGTACCGCTTAACAATCTGATTGTTAAAGTATGTGGCTGGTTTAATATTAATCTGGCAGGGGCAGATATGGATTCTGTCAACTACTGGGTGGCTAAAATCTGTATCTCTGCGGTTTTGGTTACAATTTTGAATTATGTATTCAGTAAGGTGTTGATTTTCAAAAAGCCGAAAACAGGAGAATAATAGGAACAGATACATTGACATATCCACATTTTAGGACTAAAATAAAAGCATCAATTGTCAGTCAATTTGGCGGGGGATGGCAAATTGTACAAGCAATACAATAGCAGAAAAGGAGAAAACAAGGTATGGCAAAACAAAATGGTGCGCAGTCGGTAGAAGTGGTAAACGGAAGACGAATTATTGTATCTGCAGGTAAAGGAAAGACGAACGCTGAGGAATTAAAATGGCTTACGGAAACTGTTTTGGAAGAGGCGAAAGCGTGGAAATATCGCGGCTGGGCATATATTGCGGATTGTTCCGCAATGGCTCCTGTATCGCCGGACGAGGGCGGTATTCTTGTTGAAATGACCAAGAAATTTGTGGATGCAGGGTGTAAAGCATTTGGATTTGCAGAAGGTAAGTCTATTATGTTAAAAGTGCAGGCAAAGAAGAATACGGAACGTTCGCAGACCGGTATTCCGGAAGGACATTTTGAAACAGTAGAAGAAGCGCTTGCATGGATAAAAGAAGAAGTGGGAATTTAGTAAATAAGAGAAAAGCGGATAGGTTTTAGACCTGTCCGTTTTTTGTTAAGGCACAAAAACTTTGGGGTAATAGGAGAATGAGTTGAAAAAAAAACTCGAGTATGATAACATAATAAATTGTGTTAGATAATTAATCTTATTTTGAAATCATAGCCCCTTGAAATAAAAGGGTAAGGAGGAATATAAAATGAAACTGGGAATCGTTGGACTTCCTAACGTAGGCAAAAGTACATTATTCAATTCATTGACCAAGGCAGGTGCGGAGTCGGCAAATTATCCGTTCTGTACCATTGACCCTAATGTGGGTATCGTATCCGTACCGGATGAGCGTATTAAGAAATTAGGTGAATTATACAGCACTAAAAAGGTTACACCGGCCGTGATTGAATTTGTTGATATTGCAGGCCTTGTAAAAGGTGCTTCCAAAGGTGAAGGCCTTGGAAACCAGTTCTTAAGCAATATTCGTGAAGTGGATGCCATTGTTCATGTGGTACGTTGTTTTGAAGACAGTAATGTGGTTCATGTGGATGGTAGTGTATCTCCCGTGAGAGACATTGAAACCATTAACTTGGAACTGGTATTCTCCGACATTGAAATTTTGGAGCGTAGAATCGCCAAGACAAGCAAAGGTGCACGAAATGACAAAACCCTTGCCAAAGAATTGGCATTGTTAGAAAGAGTAAAAGCGTTTTTGGAAGAAGGCAAACTTGCCAAATCTTTTGAAACAGAAGACGATGATGAAGCAGACTGGTTAAAGTCCTATAATTTATTAACAGCCAAGCCTGTTATTTATGCAGCAAACGTTGCGGAAGATGATTTGGGCAATGACGGTGCGGACAATGCGCATGTGCAGGCGGTACGTGCATTTGCAGCAGAAGACGGTAGTGAAGTGTTTGTAATCTGCGCACAGATTGAACAGGAAATTGCGGAACTGGATGATGAAGAAAAGTCTATGTTCTTAGAGGATTTGGGACTTTCCGAATCAGGCCTTGAGAAATTGATTGCAGCAAGTTACCGTATTCTTGGCTTAATCAGTTTCTTAACAGCAGGCGAAGATGAGTGCCGTGCATGGACGATTAAGGTAGGTACTAAGGCACCCCAGGCAGCCGGAAAGATTCACACTGACTTTGAGAGAGGTTTCATTAAGGCAGAAGTTGTTTCCTACGAGAATCTTATGGAGCAGGGTTCCATTGCGGCAGCGAAAGAAAAAGGTCTTGTTGGTCTGGAAGGTAAGGAATATGTGGTAAAAGACGGCGATGTGATTCTTTTCAGATTTAATGTGTAAATTGTGTGGTTTATTTAGATTAAAATATTTTTATTAATATTATAGTGAATTAGAGAGACTGTTAAAAAACAGTCTCTTTTTTGTATGTTTTACATCAAAAATTGTGCAAAAAAATACATGAACCACAACATTTTGTGCGGGTCTGAAAAAATTATAAAAAAGTGAACAAAAAGTGAAAAAATGCTTGATTACAGCTTAGAAATGGGGTAAAATGACCATAAAAGTGGTAAAAAGTGAAACAAAGTGGTGGTTTGTGGAGTAAAATCACCCATTTTTGCATTCCAAAAGAGGTATTGTGTATGTTGATGGGTTTCATGGGCGAATACAATCATACAATTGATACCAAAGGCAGGCTGATCGTTCCGTCAAAGTACCGTGAAAAACTGGGAAACGAATTTGTTGTAACAAGAGGAATTGATGACTGCCTGTTTGTGTATGCCGGGGATGAGTGGGCGAAAGTAATGGACAAGCTTGGCGAAGTCCGTATGACAAACCGCAAGGCAAGAGAGTTCACAAGATACCTAATCGGTGGAGCCACGGAAGTGGAAACCGACAGCCAGGGACGTATTTTGGTTCCGGCATTTTTACGGGAGCATGCAAGCATTGTCAAAGAAGTTGTGTTAGTTGGTATGGGTAACCATATCGAAATCTGGGCAAAAGAGAAGTATGACGATGTAATGAGCGCAACCAACATCAGCGAACTTGCAGAAGAACTGGATGAAACCGGTATTTGGATTTA
>JAZNLG010000129.1:0-6948 GCA_045578965.1 Lachnospiraceae bacterium
CACATCCGGCTGGCTTTCTTCCACATATACAATCTTTTTTAATGCTTCCAACGACAGCACTTCATCCATGGGCAGGGAGTATCCCACCACGGAAAGGTTGGTTTCTTTGAAATCAATCACACGCTCGCCGGCTTCATTCTCCACATAAGCGTCTTCAATATTCCACTCGGAAGGTACGGTCCAGTCAAACACCTTGCTTCCCGAGGGCACTTCGTGCACCGCTATTTCCGGCGCATACTCCCGCATAATATCCAGCGTCTTCCGGACACCGTTTCCGGTAATACTTCTGCAAATGGGAAATATTCTTTTGACAAATTCATACATTTCCGTACCGTACATGTTCAATCACCTTTTATCATCATTTTTTTATTTCGTCTGATCCGTAAGAGCATTACACTCTCCGCTTTACAGCACGGAAAGCCCAGCCCACAAACAAATACATACTGTAAAAAACATTTAACTTTTCCTGCTTCCGATACAGGTTCCAAATTCTTCGCATTGCCTCAATTTTGTTGGATGAAAGGGAATTTGCCGGTCTTCTGTAAGTCACCAGATTGGCATCCAGACCGTAAGCGGTCACGCCTTCCCTTAAAATCCGAAACCAGAGGGCAGAATCCTCACTTTTGACATTTGGCATATACAGTTTATCTTTCCCAATCCGACGGGTATCAAACATTACCGTGGACGTAAAAATTGTTGTATTGCTCAAAGCCTGTTTATAACATAATGTCGCCGGAACCCTGACAATTCTGCCGGTTCCCACTGCGTTTTCATCTCCGAATTCATATCCCGTAAAGGCAAACGCCGCAGATGTTTCCTGCATAAAAGCAATCTGTCTGGATAACTTATCGTTCTGCCATAAATCATCCGCATCCAGATAACACACATAAGTGCCCTCAGCCTGTCTCATCCCTTCATTTCGTGCATTTGCGGCTCCGGCATTGTCTTCCATCACAATCAGCCGAATGCGCGGGTCTTCAAAACGCTGTATCCGAGCTATGCTGTCATCGGTAGAGCCGTTCTCCACCAACAACAATTCCCAATTTTCATAATCCTGTGCCAACACACTCTGAATGGTCTGCTCTATATAATTTCCTGCATTATACACGGGTACTATAATGCTTACTTTTTCCTGCATACACTTACCTCCGAAGTGCGTTTTTGCTTTTATTATAAAAAGTATTTAACACTCATTCCGATAAAATGTCATAAAAATACACTTTAGTATACCACATTCTGAAAATATCGTCATCCTTTTCTTGCTTTATCAGGCAAAGTTTTACAAAAAAAGTGCGCGATGCTTTTTTATTTACATTTTTATACAAATATGCTACGTTAAAATCGTAGTGGACACAGTCAAATCTATCATACAAGAAAGGACACATTCAGAATGCAAAACGGAATGTCATCCCGGGATTTGGAGCGCTATATCACCCGTCTCATGTTGGATATGGGGATTCCCGCTCACCTGAAGGGATACCACTACTTAAGAGAAGCCATCCTGATTTCCGGACAGGATATGACCACACTAAACAGCGTAACCAAACTTCTGTACCCGTCTATCGCCAAGCGATATCACACCACCGAAACCAAAGTAGAGCGGGCCATTCGCAATGCAATCGAAGTATCCTGGCGTCGCGGAAATACAACTGTTTTTGAGCAGATGTTCGGCTACTCCGCCTTGAACGGAAGACCTCGTCCGACCAATAGTGAATACATCTGCCAGTTGGCGGATAAAATACGTTTGGAAATGCCGGAATACACCGAATAATATTACAAAAAGACAGTACCCCATAGCCTTCTCCGGCATAAAAGGTACTGTCTTTTTTATCTTATACATAACTGTAATTCTTATTCACTCATTCGTATCTTCGCAGATTAAAATATATCACTGCTCCCTGCGGTAAATCAGATACCATTCATCCTCATAAATAACGGTATAATCCTTTTGCAAACGCTCTCCAAATTCCTCATAAAAGGTGGCATAATCCCGTACAATCCATTCAGAACTCTGCTCTGCAGCCGGTGTCACGGACAAAAACAAATATTCCGCTTCTTCCGGTAATACGCCATCTTCCATTACAAAATTTACCCCCAGACCGGAAGGAATGGAACAAATCGCTTTGGGTTCCATGGTGTACATCGCCACTGTATTCTCCCACGGATTGTCCGACTCCGTAATGGTAAGAACCGACTTCATATCAGCCTCGAGAGCCTTCCACTCCGCCACTTCTTCACCGCTCATATAATGTCCCGTCATATAGTAATCCATATTGACAGGCAGAAAAAAGAGACTGACTGCCTGGAATATAAGAATCCCGCTATACAGCCATTTGGCATCCGTCATCGCCATCAGATACATAGCAAAAATCACCACGATAAAAGTGCCTCGCATAAAGGTAAAAGGATCAATGGAATATAACGTCATATACATTACAAAGAATACCGAAATGCTGTAAGCAACGATGATTGCAATAATAACATCTTTTGAAAGAGAACTTTTAGGCTTGTCGCCTTTGTCCGCTTCCTTTGTCGAAATCTTCTTTTTCTTTTGTAGCAGAAATGCTGCAACAATTCCTGCGCTAAGGAATACAAGCACCACACTGAACAACACATGGAACGGTATCAAAGGATTGCTGTATACGTACATCCAAAGGTTAAAGACATCGGAAGCCCCCTGCTTCATCATAAAGAGAAATGCTTTCACAGCACCGCCGATATCCATACTTTTCACCGCATTTAACAACCGCTCTGTTTTATGAATATTGTAGTTGCTGGAAATCAAATGCAACAGATAATAACTGCCGCAAGCCACACCGCCCAGAGCAATTGCAGATGCAACCATCTTCTTCCATAATTTGCTGTTTTTCATAATACCGAATACGTAAACCGGCACGCAAAAAGCAAAGAATACATACACCTGCGTCGCTGCAACAATCAGCAATGGCGTAACCACGTATTTTATCATTTTAGAACATTCCATAAAAAGAATTCGATACAATAATCCTGCCAATACAATAGCAATTGCATAACGGAACATCTCCGACATATTTACGGATAAATACAGGATAAAAACAGCCGAACCCGCTTGCGCCAGTGCCAGTTTAATACTCTGCCCCTTATTCGGTTTTACACAAATATAAAAAATTACATTAGCAAGCGTAATATAAAACAGATTCACAAAATATACCAAACCGTAAGATAGCGGAAAAATTTTGGCAAAAATCACATAAGGCCAGATAATTGCAGGACTCCAGGCTCCGCCGGTACCCCAGATGGCATGATTCCCGTTAAATCCCCAGTAACCCAAAGGCGCAAAATAATCGGAATAGGTTTTAATCATCTGATAATATGCCGCCTCGTCATTCCATTTTAAACCCGGAATCCAGGACATACCGCCATTACGCAGATAATAATAACACGCTACGATTCCCGCAAGAACCAGAGGGGTAATCATCATCAGCACTGCCCAAATATTCATTTTGCACTTTACGTTTTCCCTGCCGCGAGTACGTTTGGACATAATATCTTTTCCTTTCGAAGTTTCTCTTTCTCTTCGGACAATTCTACCACAGATGTTTATTCATTTCAAGAAAAGCGGGTGTTTGATTATTCTTCTGTATAGTTATTGTTTTTTTTATGATTTTTGGTTATAATATCATTTGGTTATATTGATTATTATTTTCGCAAATTACAGACAAAATAAGTGAGGCTCTTACATATGACATTTTTGCAAGAACTGGTACACAACGAAATACTGATGTCTGCCGGCTTAAGTTGGGGACTGGCTCAGATTATCAAAACCATTATCCACTTGGTTCTCACCAAGAAATTTGTGGCAGAACGATTAATCGGAAGCGGCGGTATGCCAAGTTGCCACTCCGCAACGGTTTGCGCGCTTGTTACTTCCGTTGTCATTAACGAAGGAATTCAATCTCCGTTCTTCGCCATTACCGCTATTCTGGCCATCATCGTTATGTATGATGCAATGGGTGTACGTTATGAAACCGGCGAGCAGGCCAAAGTATTGAACGAAATCATGGAAGTCATCGAAAAGATGGGCAGCGATTTAAACTACGATGAAAAGATGAAAGAATTTGTAGGGCATACGCCTTTACAGGTTTTTGTAGGCGCAATCCTCGGCATCATCGTTGCTTTGATTTATTGTTTTGTGATTATTGTTTAGGAATTCCTATTTCATATTTTATTCTGTATTTAAAAGAAAAAAGGCTGTTGCAACGCAATAGCCTTTTCTTAATTCATGCGGATGTATCGTTTGTTATTTTAAAATCATCAATAATAATCCGGCAACACTAACGGTATTATTTTCATTCAACATACAGCATCTGAAATCCGTTAATTTAGCACAGGCAATACCATCTCTGTCTATCAGCCACTCTTCAGCCTTAACCCCTAAAACATCCTCTTTCTCCACCATTTTCTGTCGGGTGGCTTCATCAATGAGAATCGTCCAGCCTGCACAACAGGTATTTGGACAATCGCCTGCTATGCACTTAAAGTCTTTATATAGATCAATTGACAAATAATTTATGTACCTACCCCTTTTTCATACAATTTCTTGCCCCGACAGTAATGAAGCCGGTATTATATACAACTTTTTGCCCCCGGCTACAGTGCCATACACTTCCCCAAATACGCTTCCGCTTTATCCGGACATGCCGCATCAATTACCGCTTCTGTCTGATAGGCGGCACTCTCAAACCAGTTTTTTGCCTCTGCATAATTCTTCTTGTCATAAAAATACATTCCAAGTTCCAGGCAAATCTCTGAGCAGGGCATGGTAGCCACACCTTTCAGTGCACATTCCAGAAAAGCCAATTCATTCCCTGCCAGACGTAAGGTCTTGCATAAAATACACAAAGCCTCCTGGTATTCGCTTTCACTCCTTCTTTCATCCCTGATACTTTCTTCAAAGAATTCCCGGGCTGCTGCAAAATCTTCTTTTGTGCCGGATAACATCAATTCCCGGGCATACATTTTATGCAGTTTCTCCGATAAAAATTGCCCTTTTGCAATCATCCCCTGAAAAATCCGAAAATCTCTGCTCGCATGATTATCATGCGGCCTGTGCAGGATTTCAATATCGCTGTCAAATACCACAGGGGCAGTTCGGACAGTTTCATGAATCGGATCAATCCAGGTAAATTCTCTTAATCTTTTGTATAATTTCGGACGATACTCCTTATCAAAATTCTCTGTCGTATTGTATTCCGGCGGCGTTACATACCACATCTGTACAATCTCTACTTCCGGAATCAACGCCTCTTTCAGATACAGAAATCGTTGACGGTTCTCCTCGTCCAATACTTCATCCGCATCCGCAGAATATATATAATCACACGTCGCTTTGGAAAAGGCATAATTCCTTGCCGCACTGAAATCATCAATCCACTGAAAGTCATAAACTCTATCCGTAAAACGTCGTGCGATTTCTTTGGTAGAATCCGCAGAACCGGTATCTACAATAATCAACTCATCCCAAATTCCCTGCAATGATTGCAGGCATCGTTCCAACACCTTCTCCTCATTTTTTACAATCATACATACGCTGATTCTTGCCATTTTCTTTCCTTTCCAGGCGTTTTTACCGCCTTTTTACGCCTTTCCAACAATCCCCTGCGTCTTTTCCTACGATTTTACTGGAATTCATACTCCATTTGTTGTAAAATGAACACAGTATATCGTATTGTTTGCCTTTTAAGGCATATGAATTTACCAAATATTAATTTACGTTTGAATAAAATTTAGGGGGTTTTATGAAATACAGTTACAAATTACTATTGGTTATCATTTCGATTCTATGTTTCGGTACACTCTTGACCGGTTGTTCCGAACCGGAATTGACAGTCAATTACTATGTGGACGGTACCTTGAACAATACTGCACCGGACCGAAATTTCTATGACTTTGTTTCTATCGAAAGCAACAACGAGAAATCCGGAGCAACCTGGGATATGAATACTTGGACATTAACCACGGATACCTTAAAAAAAGATACTACCGTCAATGTCTATTTTAACTATACCACATCGCCGTTCAAAATCAATGGGACAGGCTATAAAACCTTACAGGATGCCTTCAATTCCGTTACTGATACGAATCCGGTCACCATTGAAGTCACCGGAGATTATAACGGCTTTGCGGCAACGCCTGTAGGTTCGGACATCACTTTACATCTAAACGGTTATACTTTAAACGGGGAAGGCTTTGATACCATTACCAATAACGGTACATTAACCATCAACGGTGACGGCTGCATTACCAATACCATTGCCGGTGAATATTCCAAATCATTGGTGAACTACGGCAACCTTACTCTCAATAATGTTACAATAGAGAATACCACTGCCAACGTTTCTGTTTGGAACAGCAACAATGGCGGAAGTGTAATGCAGATTAACGACTGTACCATCACCCGTGAAGAACCGGATTGCATCGTAGTCATCAACTCAGGAGAAATGCATTTTAACAGCGGAACCATTACCGGCAACGGCGATAAAACCCATCCGGTTGTTTACAACAATGCTGACATTGCCGTTCTGAATCTAAACGGCGGAATGATTACAAATACCAGCGGAAATTACACCGTATATTGTGACGCCGGAACCGTAATTCACAATGACACGGTAGCCGAAAACACCTACGGTGTGGAAACAGCAGAATAAATATCTTTGACATATACAAAAAGGACTGAAGCATAAGTTGCTTCAGTCCTTTTCTTATGCAATTATCTCATTCTCCATTTTTACACAAGAATTTTCAGACCATTTCCGTTTCCAGATAATCATATGCAGCCCGATACACCCATGTAGAAACAGAACCTCCATCGACCTTAAAATCTCCCCAGCCTTCCGTGTCAATTACAACGGCTTCCCGGCACTTACGTGTTATATCCATAAATTCCGCACGGGCAAAGTTTTTACCAAG
>JAZNLG010000130.1:0-6293 GCA_045578965.1 Lachnospiraceae bacterium
TGTCTTTTACAACCTTATGTACCGCTACGTTTTGCAAAGAGTGCAAACGTGTATGAGAAGAATATATATACCCTGATTTGCGTCCACCTTTATATAGTGTCCACCTTATAATCTGCCGTACACCTTCGTCATTTCGTATAAAAGTGCGGCATCTTCATCCTTCAACTGTTCAGGAAGCAGTCTCCACTTCCAGTTCAATCCCATCGTGGAAGGAACATTCATTCTTGCCTCGGAACCAAGTCCCAAAATATCCTGCATCGGAATAATCGCTGTATCTGCCACACTGGACAAGGCCAAACGAATCATATCCCAATGAAGGTTTTTACTGTTGGGTACGCCCAGATATAACTTAATCTGCTTTTTATCCGTTCTGTTGGCAGATGCATACCACCCCTGCACGGTATCATTATCATGGGTACCTGTGTATACTACACAATTTCTCGGGAAATTGTGAGGAAGGTAATCATTCTCTTCGTTAGAATCAAAAGCAAACTCAAGAATCTTCATTCCGGGGTATCCTGTACGCTTCACAAGACGAATGACCGACTTGGTCAAAAGTCCTAAATCCTCTGCAATAATAGGCTTATCGCCCAAAGCATCCCTCATCGCACGGAACAACTCAAAGCCGGGGCCATACTCCCACTCGCCAAACTCTGCCGTCTCATCACCATAAGGAATATTGTAGTATTCATCAAAACCTCTGAAGTGATCAATGCGCACCATATCATATAACTTAAAGCACTGCGCCATTCTTTCAATCCACCACTCAAATTCCGTATCCTCGTGATAGTCCCAGTCGTACAAAGGATTGCCCCATAACTGACCGGTCTTGGAGAAATAATCGGGAGGACAACCAGCCACACCGGTAGGATATCCTTCTTCGTCTAAAAGGAACAATTCCGGTCTTGACCATGTATCCGCACTGTCATATGCCACATAAATAGGAATATCACCAATAATCTCAATTCCCTTATCATTTGCATAATCCTTGATGGATAACCACTGTAAGGTAAACATATACTGCAAAAAAGCATAAAATTCAATCTCTGCCGCCAAACGACGTTTTGCTACTGCAATTTCTTTTTTATCTCTTTTACGAAGTTTCTCCGGCCATTCAATAAAACTTTTACCGCCGTTCTCATCCTTGATTGCCATATACAGACAATAATCCGGCAACCAGTCCTTCTCTTCCTCGCAGAATGCTTGAAAATCATCGTTCTCCGCAATATTAGATCTTTCATAGGCTTTACGAAGCAATTTGAAGCGTCCCTTGTAAATCTTCTCATAGTCGATATACTGCTCCATATCGCCAAAATCCACAGCGTCGCATTCCTTCGCCGTTAACCACTTACGCTCAATCAAATCCTCTAAATCGATAAAATAAGGATTGCCTGCGAATGTAGAGAATGCCTGATAAGGCGAATCACCATAGCCTGTAGGTCCCATGGGAAGCACCTGCCAGTAATGCTGGCCTGCTGCCTCAAGATAATCTACAAAATCATAAGCCTCTTTAGAAAAGCAACCAATACCGTACTTTGACGGCAAACTTGTGATTGCCAGTAACACTCCGCTCTTTCTAACCATTTTAACTTCCCTTTCTACCCCTTTAATACACTTCTCTTGCTCCCTTCCGAGAGCAAACCACCTGTCCGCATAAAACACAACAGGGCTTCGGAAACTCCAAAGCCCTGCATTGCTATTTCCTGCGTATAAGCATTATATAACAATTTTTTAATTACTTCAACTTCCAGATATCGCGATTGTATTCTGCGATGGTACGGTCTGATGAAAAGAAACCTGCTTTTGCAATGTTAACAAGCATCATTCTTCTCCACATTGCACGATCTTCAAAGTCTGCAAACATCTTATCTTTTACTTCGATGTATTCTTCCAAGTCAAGCAATGTCATGAACCAGTCTTTGTTCAACAATTCGTTGTAAAGACGTTCTAATTGCTCTTTGTGACCAATCTTTAAGGTTTCCTTACTTACGATAAAATCAACTGCTTCCTTGATTACAGGGCTGTTCTTGTAGTAATCCTTTGATACGTAATCAGCCTTTGCATAGTGCTCGATAACTACTTCACTGGACTTACCGAATTTATAAATGTTATCATCGCCTACCAATTCATGGATTTCTACGTTCGCACCGTCTGCTGTACCAAGCGTTACCGCACCGTTTAACATAAACTTCATGTTACCGGTACCGGAAGCTTCCTTACTTGCCAACGAAATCTGTTCTGAGATATCACAAGCGGGAATCAAACGTTCTGCATATGCCACATTGTAGTTCTCAACCATAACCAGTTTCATATAAGGACTTACTTCAGGATCCTTATTGATGATTTCCTGCATTACAAGGATTAAATGAATAATATCCTGCGCAATTACGTATGCAGGCGCTGCCTTCGCACCAAAGATAAAAGTGAGAGGGCGTACAGGCTTCTTACCGGCCTTAATTTCAAGATATTTATGAATGATGTATAAAACATTCATCTGCTGACGCTTATACTCATGCATTCTCTTAATCTGGATGTCAAAAATTGACTCTGTATCCAGAGTAACGCCTTCTTTTTCCGCAATGTATGCTGCAAGTGCGGCCTTTTTATTCTTTTTAATTTCTTCCAACTTAGCAAGAACAACTTCATCATCCTTAAAAGCAAGCAGTTTCTCAAGTTCGTCTGCATCCTTCTTGTAACCGTTACCGATTAAGGAAGAAATGTACTCTGCCAACTCGCTGTTGCATGACAACAACCAACGACGGAAGGTAATACCGTTTGTCTTGTTGTTAAACTTCTCAGGATAAATTTTATAAAATGCATTCAATTCAGTATCTTTTAAGATATCGGTATGAATTGCCGCAACACCATTGATTGAAAATCCGTAATGAATATCAATATGAGCCATGTGTACACGCTCATCCTTATCGATAATCTGAACCTTGGGATCGTCATACTTCGCAGCTACACGCTTATCCAATTCCTTGATAATAGGCACCAAAGAAGGAACTACCTTCTCTAAGTACTTCAAAGGCCATTTTTCAAGTGCTTCCGCTAAAATGGTGTGGTTTGTATATGCACAGGTCTTGCTTACAATTTCAATTGCTTCATCCATGCTGATTGCCTTATCTTCCGTAAGGATACGGATCAATTCGGGAATAATCATGGTAGGATGGGTATCGTTAATCTGGATTACTGCATAATCATACATCTTTCTCAAATCGTACTTACGCTGCTTCATTTCATGGAGAATCAACTGCGCTGCATTGCTTACCATAAAATACTGCTGATAAATACGAAGAAGGTTACCTGCTTCGTCAGAGTCATCGGGATATAAGAACAATGTTAAGTTCTTCTCGATGTCTTCTTTGTCAAAATCGATACCGCTCTTTACAAGACTTTCATCGATGCTTTCCAAATCAAACAGGTGCAACTTGTTCACACCGTTTTCATAACCAACCACATCAATATCAAACAATCTTGATTTCACGGTGAAATCTTTGTATTTTACATCAAAACTGATGTCAGTGCGGTTTAACCATGACTGCTCTTCAATCCAGTCATTCTTCTCTGCGCACTGCTTGTAATCTTTAAATACCTGCTTAAAAAGACCAAAATGGTAATTCAAACCGATACCGTCACCGGGCAAGCCTAAAGTTGCAATAGAATCTAAGAAACAAGCCGCAAGACGTCCGAGACCACCGTTACCAAGCGAAGGTTCGGGCTCGAATTCTTCCACTTTGGAAAGTTCCTTGCCGTTTGCTTTTAAAATATCGTTTACACGATCATAAATACCTAAGTTAATTAAATTATTGGAAAGCAATTTACCAATCAGGAATTCTGCTGAGATATAGTAAACCTTCTTCTCTCCCACGATAGGGTCGGTTACTTTGGACATATCCTTAGTAAAACTAAGCAATACATAATAAAGTTCTGCTTCGCTGCAATCCTTCAGGCTCTTGCCGTAAAGTCTCTCTGCTGTCTTTCCAAGTTCAGTTTCCATATTTGCTTCTAAAAGTTGTTTTTGAATCATTTCAGACTGTACTGACATTTCAAACTTCCTTTCTTACTTAAAAACATCTACTCATACGTTCATTAGTTTACAATGAAAACGCAAGTTTTGCAAGCATAAGCGTTTTGTAAAAGTGCCGAAAAACAAAGGTTTTTTGCTGTATTTATTGTTTTTATATCTAAAAATATACAAAAAGAGAGTATCCCATACGAAAAGAATACTCTCTCAATCATTCTGTTATATTACTACCGAAATAAAATTCGGCCGACAGATTTTTTATACACCATATCCAAACGGATTAATCATCAAATATACAAAGTAAATTACATACGCACCAAGAAGCACTGCTCCGCCCCATCGTTTTAACTTACAATCCTTGTTTAATACAAACAGGAATAATAAAAGTGCCGCAACCGCTGCCACAATGTTATCCACAACGAATGCTTTCTGGTAAGATACCGGTGTAATCAGTGCAGTAGTACCAAGTACGAAAAGCACATTAAAAATGTTACTTCCCACTACGTTACCGATGGCGATGTCTGCTTTCTTCTTGCAAGCCGCAATCACAGAAGTTACAAGTTCAGGTAATGAAGTACCCAGGGCTACGATTGTAAGACCGATTAAACGCTCACTCCACCCCATGGAAGTTGCAATGGCTGTTGCACCATCTACCGCAAAATCACTACCGAATACAATCGCTACGCCACCAATGATAATCTTGGCAATCAGCCAGATAATAGGTGCTCTCTTCTTTTCCGGCTCCGCCTCTTCTGCAGGTGCATTATTCTTGCCTTTTAATGCAGTTCTTAAAAGGTATACAAGGAATGCAATCATACCTGCCCAGAGAATCAGACCATCTACCCAGCCAAGTTTGCCGTCAAACACACCGAGAAACATCATCAAAACCGTTGTAAAAATAACAAACGGCATTTCGATGGCACGGGTACTCTTCTGTACTGCCAACGGTGTAATAACCGAAGCCAAACCTAAAATAATTAGAATATTAAGAATATTACTTCCCACAACATTACTTACAGCCAGATCCGCACTGCCTTTTAAACCTGCAGAAATACTTACCGCCGCTTCCGGTGCACTGGTACCGAAGGCCACAATGGTAAGACCAATGACAATCTGAGGAATCTTCATACGCTCTGCCACCCCGCTGGCACCGTCTACGAAGAAATCAGCACCCCAAATCAAAAGAGCAAAACCAATTACCAATAACAAAATCGCTAACCACAAATTCATTGTTTTTTCTCCGTTCTTATTTTTATGTATTATTTTTCTTTACCGTTTCTTAATCAACTTTTCACATTATAGCATTCTTTTCCAAGAAAACAAATACAAAATAAAAAGATTTCACATTTTCACCATAGAAATTGAAAAGACGGTCACCCCTGCTCAGTAGGGCAACCGTCTTTCATTTATGAGAAAAAACAATAGAACTATGCATTTTTATCATTACGGGCAATGCCGCATAATATCTTTTTAGACGCCGTATCCGAAGGGATTAATCATCAGATAGATAAAATAAATTACGTATGATACCAACAGAATAGCACCACCGACACGCTTCAACTTGCAATCCCTGTTTAACACCAGAACCCACAGAAGTACCGCAATTAACAGGGCTACCATGTTATCAATGATAAATGCTTCCGTATATGCCACGGGTGTAAGCAACGCTGTTGTTCCCAAAACAAATAAAATGTTAAAAATGTTACTACCCACAATATTACCAATCGCTATATCTGCATTTTTCTTCATAGCCGCAACTACAGAAGTTACCAACTCAGGAAGCGAAGTTCCTAATGCTACAATGGTAAGACCGATCAAACGCTCGCTCCAGCCTACTGAGGTTGCAATGGCAGTTGCACCATCCACCGCAAAATCACTACCAAGAACAATTGCGCCACCGCCAATTAAAATTTTAGCAATGAGCCAAATCAAAGGTGCTTTCTTTTTCTTCTCGTGCTGCTCTTCTTCCTGTTCATCATTTTTACCTTTTTTTGCAATGTTTAAAAGGTAAACCAGGAACAGAATCATACCTGCCCAAAGAATCAGACCATCAATCCAGCCGAGTTTCCCATCGAACATACCAAGCAACATCAAAATAATCGTTACAATCATTACGTAAGGCATTTCAAATTTTCTGGTGGCCTTCTGTACTGCAAGAGGCGTAATCAGGGCGGAAATACCCAGAATAATACCGATATTTAAAATATTACTTCCCACAACATTACTAACCGCCAAATCTGCGCTTCCTTTTAATCCGGCAGAAATA